>JAAYSS010000103.1 GCA_012518275.1 Bacteroidales bacterium | reverse complement strand
TTATTTCCATGTTCATCAATAAACATATCTTTTAATTTTCGTGCTTCTTCTTGATTAGTCGCATCATAAATTCTCTTAAAACTGTTTCTTGCTTCTAACGTATCTTTTTTTGGCATTTTTTCGATCACGTTTTTCTTAAAGTGAACAGTGCATCGTTGCCATGTTGTTCCTATAAATTCTCTTTTTATAGCTTTTTTCAGGCCTTTGTGAGCATCCGAAATAATGAGCTTAGGTCTTTGTAATCCTCGCTCTTTGAGTCGATGAAAAAAGGCCTTCCAGGATTCATAATCTTCTTCATGGTCGATATCAAAACCTAAAATAGCTCTCTTGCCGTCATCGGTTATCCCTGTGGCAATATAAGCTGCTTTTGAGATCACTTTTGAATTTTCTCTAACCTTGATATACATTGCATCTACAAAAACGTACGGATAGAAAGTATCAACAAGTGAACGATTTGCCCATTCTCGTACGACCGGGTCTAATTTATGAGTTAGCGAAGAAACAAAAGATTTAGATACTTCTTTGCCACAAAGCTGTTCGACTACATTTGTTACTTTACGTGTGGATACACCATTTACCACCATCTCAAGTAACGTTATAAGAAATCCTTGGTCACTTCGTTCATATTTTTCGAAAGCCGTCGTATGGAATTCTCCACTTCGAGTTCGTGGGACTTTTAGAGTAATGCTTCCTATTTTAGTGACATATTCTCTCTCATAATAACCATTTCGATAATCACGACGTTCAGGAGAACGCTCATAATTATTTGCTTGTAAAAACTCCGTTTGTTCATGTTTCATATACTCATTCAAAACTAAGATTATCATTGATTTCATAATATCATCCAAATTAGAACCAAGGATTTTCTCTTTTAAATCGTCAACATTTAAGCTAAACTGAATATGAGTCATTATTAATTCCTCCTAATAAAGTTTTTGTGGTTAAAAACATTGTACCAGAGGAATTATTATGGCTCATTTTTATTGATGAAATTTTCTAATTTACACAATTATAATGCTTTAATCATTTGAGACGCTTTATCAAATACAAAATGCTGTTTAGAAGTCACGAAATTGTATTTGAGACGCTCTATCAAATACAAAATGCTGTTGAGAATACATGAAATTGTATTTGAGACGCTCTATCAAATACAAAATGCTGCAGAGAATACATGAAATTGTATTTGATTATAGTAATATATTCCTCTTAAAGTACAATGATTAAAATAAACGTGCGATATCAATAGATACTGCACGTTTTGCTTTGACAAATATTGTAAAAGAAATGATGGATCTATTCAAATTTTAGTGGTCACGCAATGCTCTTTTTTCTATATATTTTCCAATAACTAATTTCATTATTTGTGACGTGCCATCGATGATTTGCGAAATTTTTGCGTATTTCATATAGCGTTCCATAGGATATGATTGTAAAATACCGTAAGAACCAAATAACTGTGAACTTTCCGTTGTTGCTTTCATCGCAAGTTCTGTCGCTAATAA
>JAAYSS010000102.1 GCA_012518275.1 Bacteroidales bacterium | reverse complement strand
CATAGTTCCTATAGTTACAACCGCCATATCTGTTCCCGTTTTCAAACATTCCCCTTTTCCTATTGGCTGTTCTTGCCATTCGTTATGCCACTCTACATTAAATCCTTTTCCACGCGGATATCGGATTACGAATGGACCTTTATTAGGAAGTTGTGCCGTGTACATCAAATTTCTCAGTTCCATTTCGTTTCGCGGTGCAGCAATGGTCAAATTTGGGATACAACGCATGTAAGCCAAATCGAATTGCCCTTGGTGCGTAGCCCCGTCGGCACCAACAATTCCGGCACGGTCAAGACACATTATAACGGGTAATTTTTGAAGCGCCACGTCGTGAATCACGTTATCGTAGGCACGTTGCATAAATGACGAGTAAATGTTACAAAATGGGACCATACCTTCTTTTGCCAATCCGGCAGAGAAAGTTACCGCATGCCCCTCAGCGATGCCAACATCAAAAACACGCTCGGGAAAACGACGCTGCATGATAGTCATCGAGCAGCCGGAAGGCATTGCCGGAGTAACACCGATAATCTTATCGTTGATCTTTGCCAATTCAAGCAATGTTTTCCCAAACACATCTTGAAAACGGGGCGGTTCAATGTTATTATTGTTACACACCAAGCGCTCACCTGTTTCCGGATCAAATTTACCCGGCGCATGCCACACGGTAACAGACTTCTCGGCAGGCTCGTAACCTTTTCCTTTTTGAGTAATAACGTGAAGCACCTTCGGTCCTTTGAATTTTTTTATTTCAGAAAAAATACGAATAAGATTCAACGTATCATGCCCGTCAACCGGACCAAAATAACGAATATTCAAGCCTTCAAAAATATTGTGTTCTTTCTGCGTAAAAGCTGTTTTCAGGCTGTTATTGAAGCGGATGATTTTATTTTTCTTCTCTTCATCCACAATTTTACTTTTTCTGAAAATATTGTAAATTCTATACCGAATTTTGTTATATGCCCTGGATGTAGTAATGTCCACAAGATACTGGGTAAATCCACCTTTTATCGGATCAATTGCCATTTGATTATCGTTCAAAATAATCAGCAAATCGTTCTTATCCATCGACGTGTTGTTCAATCCTTCAAAAGCTAAACCGCCCGTCATGGAGCCATCACCGATTACTGCCACCACCTTACGATCTTCACCTCGAATTTTAGCGGCGACTGCCATACCGAGTGCAGCAGAAATGGATGTGGAAGCATGCCCTACTCCAAAGGCATCGTACTCACTCTCTTCTATGGTGGGGAACCCACTAATTCCATTTAACTGACGGTTGGTGTGAAATACATCTCGCCGTCCGGTCAGCACTTTATGCGCGTAAGCCTGATGTCCGACATCCCACACAATGCGGTCGTAAGGCGTGTTAAACACATAATGCAGGGCAACAGTAAGCTCAATTACGCCAAGATTTGAGCCTAAATGTCCCGGATTTTGGGACACCTCATCAATGATAAAATCTCTCAACTCCTGACAAACTATCGGGAGTTCATCTCTATTAATTTTTTTCAAATCATCAGGAGAATTTATATCGTCCAGGTATTTATAGGTAAGTTTTGCCATTTTTACACAAAAGATGATAACCATGCAAAAATAATACATTTTTTCGGAAAGGCATATTTTTGATGATTTATTTGATTTCTTATAACAACTCGGTTAGCTGAAAAATCATTAAAAATATAAAAATTTAATTATAACAATAAAACAAATGCCAACTTGCTTTTTTTGCAAATTGGCATTTACTTTTAAAAATTCAAAACTTTCAACTTCGAGCTTCCATCTTCCCGCTTTCTAATTATTTTCTGGTCTCAATTTTCGCACCACAGCTCCTGTCTGCCACATTTCACTTTCGCGAAGGGCTTTTAGTTCTTTTTCTAAGTTTTCGCGATAATTAGGTTTTGAATTTGTGTCAATGGCACGTTGTGCTTCATTTCCACTTGCCACTTCTTTGTATAGTTTTTCAAAAACCGGTTTCGTAACATCATGGAAAGGCGTCATCCAGTCCAGCGCACCGCGTTGAGCGGTTGTAGAACAGTTGGCGTACATCCAGTCCATCCCTTTTTCTGCAAACAACGGCATCAGTGATTGCGTCAGCTCTTCCACTGTTTCATTGAACGCTTCGGAAGGAGTGTGTCCGTTTTCACGAAGCACCTCATATTGTGCCAAAAGTAGTCCCTGAATAGCACCCATCAGCGTTCCGCGTTCACCGGTCAAGTCGGAATAAACTTCACGTTTGAAAGTAGTTTCAAACAAATATCCCGATCCAACACCAATTCCCAAAGCGATTACACGGTCAAAAGCGCGACCGGTAGCATCTTGGAAAATAGCGTACGACGAGTTCAACCCGCGCCCTTCCAGAAACATTGTCCGCAACGACGTGCCCGAGCCTTTCGGCGCAACGAGAATCACATCGATGTCAGCCGGTGGAATGATGCCTGTCCGTTCTTTGTACGTGATGCCGAAGCCATGTGAAAAATAGAGCGCTTTCCCGGCAGTCAAGTGTGGCTTGATACGGGGCCAAACTTCAATCTGTGCCGCATCAGAAAGCAAGTACTGTATGATAGTAGCACGTTTGCAAGCTTCTTCGATTTCAAATAGCGTTTCACCCGGCACCCAACCATCGGCAACGGCTTTGTCCCAAGTTTTTCCTTTACGCTGTCCTACAATTACATTGAAACCGTTATCGCGCAAGTTCTTCGATTGTCCGGGACCTTGCACACCATAACCGATTACGGCTATTGTTTCATCTTTTAATACTTCCTGAGCCTTGCTCAACGGAAATTCGTCGCGGGTAACTACATTTTCTTCTACACCGCCAAAATTCATTTTTGCCATTTTATTAATTTTTTTATAACAAAGAGCCAAGAACAAAGGCGCCTTCTCTCTTTGATTTATTGTTAGATTATTTTTTTATTATTAAAATTTTAGAATTCTTCAATTTTATATGTTCGTTGATAAACAACTTTATTCACCATTCACAAAACACTATCCACCAAACACCAACCTTCCCCTAAACGCCGTTTTTCCATTCGCCGTGGCTTCAAAACGAAAATCATTCGGCTCTATTTCTTCTTTGAATACCGAAATTTGGTTTCCAAATACCACTTCATTCATAAAATTCACGTCAATCCGCCGAATTGAGTTGGCTTTATGTTCATCCAGCGAGAACGAATTAACCATCCAATCCAAATAATGCACCGTATTCACATGCTGATTGATATCGATGTCGGTGTATTTGATTGAAAATTCGTCAATCGGCGCACCGCCAACAGTATCCAATTTCAACGGACGGTCAATACCGCTTTCTTGAAACGTAGCAAAATCGTGAATACCTTCAAGCAGTTTCAGTTCCATCGGACGACGGGTTTCAAGGTTTATCATCACCCACACCGACGTTGAATTTCCTATCACATCACCACTATCATTATAAACACGGTAATTACGAATAGTGTTCAATGTATGCACTTCCTGCACCCAAGTTTCAATAGAAATTTTCTCGTATTGTTTTGGGAATCGGCTCATTTCCAGCGCAAAGCGCGACAGCACCCACGTTCCGCCCAGCGCGTGCAGATGCCGTATCCCGAAACCTTTCTCGTCGGCATCGTATCCTGACGCCGTAAGAATCAGGTCAATCAGATGCGAAAGCTTTACTTTCGTCTGAAAATCAACGAACTGTGGTTCAATTTGAAATTCAAACTTTCCTGTTGCCATTCTGTTTTTCTTGAATTTTTTGCATTTCTTCCAGCATATCGCTTAGTCGTTCTACCTTGGAACGGGTAATTGCAATCCGCCCCGAACGGATAAACTGCAACACACCCACTTTCTCGCTCAATTCTTCAAAAAGCGACTGAGTCTCAGCATAATGTCCGGCTTTTAGGAAAACGGTACAGTCATTCGATATTTCGAGCACGCGGATGTTGTATTTTCGGATAAAATACTCTACCGAACCAAGTTCAAGGACCTTCTCAGTAGCCAACTTATAGAGTGCAAGTTCCTGAAAAACAAGATCTTCATCTGTATTGTAATACGCTTTCAGAATGTCCACGCGCTTATCGATTTGATTCACTACTTTTTCAACCATATCCGGCGTAGTGAAAAGCGTAATCGTGAATTTATGAATGCCCGGCAATGCTGACGGCGAAACGGAAAGCGTCTCGATGTTTAGTCCGCGTCGGGTAAAAATAATCGTTATCTGATTGAGCACCCCAACTGTATTCTCCGAAAAAACCGTGATGGTATATAATTTTGTTTCCATAATTTTCTACATTATAATATTAGTTACACAACTTCCTGCCGGCACCATCGGGTAAACCATTCCTTTTTGCTCCACTTCTACCACGAGCACGTACGGCTTATCGTCTTTCAGCATATCGGCAATGGCGTCATCCAGCTCTTCTCGTTTAGTAACGAGCCTACTATCAATGTTATACGACTTAGCGATGGCGACAAAATCGGGATTTTTCATGTGTGTGAAAGAATAGCGTTCGTCGAAGAAAAGTTCTTGCCACTGACGCACCATTCCCAAGAAGCGGTTGTCCAGCAAAATTATTTTTACACCTAAATTTTCTTGCATAATGGTTCCCAATTCTTGCATGGTCATTTGGAAACCTCCGTCGCCGGCAAACAAGCAAACCGTTCTGTCAGGAGCACCAACTTTTGCTCCCAAGGCTGCCGGAATGCCGAAACCCATGGTTCCCAATCCTCCTGAAGTTACTACGCTTCGAGTTTCAGTGTATTTGAAATAGCGGGCTGCTATCATCTGGTTTTGCCCAACATCAGTTACCACAACAGCTTTATTTTTTGTAGCTTCAGTTATCTTGTTTACCACTTCGCCCATAGTCAATTCGCCTTCGGTGCGATAAACCTCATTTCGAATAACTGCGTCATATTCCTGTTTATCGTATTCGCCAAAGCTGTCAATCCAATCGGTGTGTTTGGCGGAGTTGATTTTTGCGGTCAATGCCGGAAGACTTTCTTTTACCGAGCCGAGTATGGGTGCATCCACAGGTACATTTTTACCGATTTCCGATTGGTCAATATCCATATGGATGATTTTAGCCTGTTTGGCATACGTGTTCAAATCGCCCGTAACGCGGTCGTCAAAGCGCATACCAATAGCTATAAGCACATCACATTCGTTGGTTTTCATATTGGGCGCCACGTTGCCGTGCATACCGAGAAAGCCTTTATTAAGACGAAAATCACTCGGCATAGCTGAAAGCCCGAGCAATGTAGAAGCGGCAGGAATATCGGCTTTTTCCAAAAAATCAATCAATTCTTTTTCGGCATTTGCTAAAATAACTCCCTGTCCGACAAGAGCGTATGGCTTTTTTGCCTCGTTAATTAATTGAGCTGCTTTATCAATTTGATTTTCCCTTATTTCTGGATAAGGCAAATAGCTTCGGATAAACGTGCAAGGCTTGTAATCAAACTCAACCATTTCATTTTGAGCACTTTTGGTAAAATCCAACATCACCGGACCCGGGCGCCCGTTTCTTGCAATGTAAAACGCTCGTGCCACAGCCCATGTGATGTCTTTCGCATGGCGAATTTGATACGACCATTTCGTGATAGGCTGTGTAATGCCCACAACGTCAATTTCTTGAAAAGCGTCGGTGCCCAATAATGACGTGCCTACCTGTCCTGCTATGACTACAAGGGGCGTACTGTCCAGCAATGCATCGGCAATGCCAGTGATGGCGTTCGTGGCGGCCGGACCTGACGTAACCAAGCTCACGCCGACCTTTCCGGAAACGCGTGCATAACCTTGTGCAGCGTGTGTTGCACCTTGTTCATGACGTGCCAGAATATGATTGACTTTGTCCCTAAAATCATACAAAGCATCATAAACCGGAATGATAGCTCCACCGGGATATCCGAAAATAGTATCTACTCCCTCTTCAATAAGCGACAGCATTAATGCCTGTGCACCTGTTACTTCTTTCTTCATATCAAGTTTTCTTAGTAAATAGTATCAATTTTTTTGCTCCAAAGTTCCAAAGGGAAACGATTACAGTTGTTAGAACTTTGGAAAACACGTAATATAATAACAATATGCTTGTAAATAATTTCATAAAAAACCAAGTAAGACCAATGCCCACAACGCCAATCAAAGCAAAGATTGCCAGTTCATTCCACTTATTTGCGAGTCGTCTTTCGTCAAATATCCATCGGATACTCAGTATGTAGGTAAAAATCAGCCCGACAATAAAACCGATGATGGATGCCGTCAAATAATGTACACCAAAAACTTCTTTGAGCAGAATCATCAAACCGATATCCATGAGAAATGCCGTGCCACCCGATAAAAGATAACGGAACAGCTGAACGTAAACGTTTCCCGTTTTTCCTTTGAAGATTTGATTAAGCTGCTCTATTCGCTTCATTTACTTGAAAATTTTTGATTTCCAAATGCCCCATTTCGCCAATCGGTACTGAATGGAAACTCCCAGCACGCCGAATCCGTACACTGTACTTCTTTTCAAGTTGATTGATGACGCATCATCAAAATATTTCGTTGGACAAGTAACTTCTCCAATTTCGAATCCAGCCCAAAATATCTGTGCAATCATCTGATTGTCAAATATAAAATCGTCTGAATTAACGTTGTAGTTTATACTTCGCAATACATCTGCCGAAAACGCGCGGTAACCGGTATGGTACTCAGAAAGTTTCTGATTCAGCATCACATTTTCAAAAAATGTCAGAAATCGATTGGCAACATATTTAATTATCGGCATACCGCCTTTTAACGCTCCTTTCCCTAAAATTCGCGAAGCCAAAACACACGGATACACACCCTTGGCAATGATGTAGGCAATGGAATGAATCAGTTTCGGGGTGTACTGATAATCGGGATGTAACATAATTACAATATCTGCATCCAGTTCCAACGCACGGTTATAGCAAGATTTCTGATTGCCACCGTAACCCTTGTTTCTGTCGTGCCGAATAATTTCTGTAATGCCAAGTTCACGCGCTTTTTCTATCGTTTTGTCTTTGCTAAAATCGTCGGTCAAAATCACTTCATCCACAATGTCGAACGGTATTTCCCGATAGGTCTGTTCCAAGGTTTTCTCAGCGTTGTAAGCCGGCATCACAACTACTATTTTCTTATTGTCAATCATTTTCTTACGTAGAATACAAATCCGTTTTTGTCATATAATCTTACTGCGTCAGGGGTTTTTTCGGTAAAATCTTTCACAGCTTTTTGTGTGTTTTTTACTACAAAATAACAAGGCTTATCCAATTTTTCCGTTGTCAAAA
Source organism: Bacteroidales bacterium (assembly GCA_012518275.1). GTDB lineage: Bacteria > Bacteroidota > Bacteroidia > Bacteroidales > Paludibacteraceae > UPXZ01. The sequence goes on along the minus strand of JAAYSS010000102.1, from coordinate 566 downwards.
AGTCAAAATCATCCAGCTTATTTTCCGGTTTTCTTTCGGAATAAAAGTAGTGAGCATACGATTTGAAAGCGGGTTTAATGTAGCAATCTTCTCTGATTTTGCTTTTGTAAAACTCAATCGCTGCAGCTTGCGAGTATTTTTCTACCTGCGGAACCACGAAAAACATCGTGGCAGAAATATAAACGAGCGAGCCCAGCAGAATTAGCGAGACCGTTTTCAGCGTCAGATTATTTTTAGAATAAATATAAAAGAGCACCGCTGATACAATCAACATTATTCCAATTATCGGCTCAAATCCATACCAACTTGATGTTGCTTGCAAATTTCCAACGGCAAATTCATCTTTAATGTAGGGAATCAGCACACTTTTGAATTTGTCGATGTAAGGAATCGCGATTACGGCAATGCCATAAATAACAGACATTATCAAAACCAATACTCGGACAAAAGTAGGCGCTGTTTTTTTCTCAGAAATTAGTTTGTAAACATACCATGCCGCAAAGAACGTGAGCGGGTAGTAAGTCATTGATGCGTAATGAACAATTTTTGTCTTCACGATGGTAAAT
>JAAYSS010000101.1 GCA_012518275.1 Bacteroidales bacterium | reverse complement strand
GTCCAAAAAAGGGTTGCCAATCCACAAAGCTTTTATACGAGGATGCAGAGCATCATAATGCGGTGTTTGTGGGGGTTGATGAGCATAGCATTCCAAGACAAGCACATAAACGGTCAACCAACTCATTCGGAAAAGCCTTTAGAATCACCTGTGAGGGTTCGGATACAAAATACAGCTTTGCACACTTTGGAAAGTCTGCAAAGCTGTTTGTTTTTGAGGCAGCAATTGATATGTTAAGCTACTTGACGCTGAACCCCCAAAACTGGCAAGAACACTCATATATAGCCATGAATGGTGTGTATGAGAACGCTGTTTTAACGGCGTTAAAAGGGCGTTCAAGCCTTTCAGAAATTGTAATTTGTACAGATAATGATGAGGGTGGAATTGATGCATTTCATCGGCTGACAGATATTTTAAGTGAAAAAGGCTACAAAAATGTGGCACGAATAGATCCAAAATTCAAGGACTGGAATGAGGACTTGAAAGCCAAAAACGGCTTAGAACCGCTTGCTGCTGTTCCTCACAGGAGAAATGAATTCTACCATAATACAGCTTCGGATTTGAAATATTTTGAGTGCAACCCTTATAAACTATCAAGCCAGATTTACAGGGCTTTAAAAAATGAGCAGTATCAGGATTTAGCTGAAATAGCGATGGTTGGCTCGGTATTTTTTATTGGCAAAGGCAATGAAAATGTAATGTTTGAAAAATTGAAAATTAAACTCACAAGGGAGTACCGTGCCTATTTGGATAAGGGAAAATTGTGCTCAAAACAAGATAATCTGAAAAATTCAGTGTGTTCGGTTTTGCGTGATTTAAAGCAAACTGCACGCACTAAAGAGCAGTCAAAACAAACTGCAAAAGCATTGTTTGAACTTGCAGATTATGCGGTGAAATGCGAGGTGGAACAGGAATTGTCCTCCCCTCAAATTATGCAAGAACAGGAAATCGTGATGGAAGAAACGGAGGAATTTCAGATGTCAATGTAGGGAATTGGCTATTTTCAAAGCAAATCTACCAAGTTAGTGCAATAGGCCCCGCGTCACGGTGATATGGGAATGTTAAGTAGAAAATATATATTATTTATATAGCAGAAGAGGAAATATTATTAGTTACCGTTGTAAATAAAAGTATATTTATCATCGCTTGAAAGCTTGGGAATAAATTCATAATCACCGCTGAAATTTTTAAGTTCATGAGGGTTTGTTATACGATTTTTGATTATATACCTTGCCATTTCTCCTCTTGCCATTTTAGCCCATGCTACAATGGTTTTTAATTTCCCCTTTTTGTTTGCAAGAAAATCAATATCAATGACCTTGTCGCAAGGCTTTAGGTAATCCTTAATGCAACGTGAATATTCCTTTGACGCAAGATTTATTATCACTTGCGAATCTGAAATCACGCTTTTATAAATATCATCTTCCCAAAATTCATAAAAGTTCTTATTGCCTATTTTTAGGCTTATATTGCTCTAACCAAGTAAAATTATAACAGCAAATCGAAAAATCAGGCTGATTTATAAAGTGATCTCTTTTTGCATAGAGAACAACGTTGCGCATTCTGCTGAATGCGAGCACGTATGCCGATCTTATATCGGCGCACTAATCTATCATTTTAACGAAGATTAGTATGAACTCTTGTTGAGAGATATATTTTTAAGAGGGTAAGAAAAAACACGCAGTGACGGCAAAATCGCCGAAACTGCGTGTTTTTTGAATGCTTCTAATTCGAACATTCAACTCGAACTCCTAGTTTTTTTGTTTTTTTCTAAAACCACTAACAATAAGGCTAATAAAAGACAAAACACTGACCACAGCTCCCAGAATTATTAGTCCGTAAGCTATCATTGCGTTTTTCTCAATACGAATATCCGTTGTATTTTCAGGATTATACCAAACTTTGATTATGTCTCCAACACTTACTGAGTCAGTTGGGTAAGTAACCTTAGACGAACACTTGTTACCATTGACATCATATTCGACATAAGCTACATAACTATAATCAATATAATTTTCTCGGTTCTTTAAACGACGGTTTGCACGTGCATCACCCATCTCTTGGTCTCTCTCATATTTTTTTTTATCAAATTTTTCTTCAACATCAATTTTAACTATAGTAGCATTTGCAGCCATAGCTGTATCCATAAATTCATTCGATTCTTTTGCGTTATATATCCCATAACCAATCATAATAAGACCGGCTAATAGAAATGCGGCTAAACCACCTTTTTTCATAAATGCCTCCCAAAAAATATTCCACTTAATACAGCATATCATATCTGCCGTGTAAAATCAATACATTATAGCCGATAATCATTAATAATGTTCTCCATTAAAAATATAGACACGATACTCTTTTGCATTACAACAACATTCATTTTGAATATCAGATATTTGCAATGAATTTATATTGCTTTTAAATCCGTTTATGTTTGTCGCTAATGAATTAGTTAAAACTGTTGAGAAAATAATTTTCGTATCTTCTGATATATCTTCTCTATACATTAAAGCTTTGGGTATGAAAATTGAGTCTTGCATTAACATATTAACCATACTTGTTAAATCATCTTTGTTTCTCATAATTACCTCCATAAAATTAATAAAAGACGATGGGTTAATCGTCTTTTGCATATATAAACACAATAAATAAAAAAAGGAACACTGTTTTTTAGTGTTCCTTGTATAAATTGTACAATTTATCGCTTGTTTTTATTGTTATTGTTGTTTTCTTATAGTAATTAATACATCCTTATGGAAACCGTCCTAAATCAGGCGTTTTTTATTTTGGAAAGGAAAAGTTATGATAAAAGATATTCGAAAAATCAGCAAAAGAAAAAAAGCAACGCAGGACTTGATGGGCATAGAGGGTTTTGGAAAATACGGACTTAAAGCTAACAAATATGACCTTGCATTTTTTGCAGTACAGCCGACCAATATCTCTGTTTTATCGGCAGAAAACATTGATATTCGGATACATCATTTAATGATTTTGCTCAGCTTAGTGCCGGAACTTGAAATTATTTGTTTGGATAGCTGTGAATGCTTTGATGGGAACAAGCGGAATATTCAAAACAGGCTTGAAACAGAAGGGAATCCAAAAGTCAGGCAGCTGCTTAAGTCAGATCTTGAATTTTTGGATAATATCCAAGCAGAGCTGTCAACAGCAAGGCAATTTATGTTCTGCATCAGAAGTAAGGGTTTAAGATTTTGATGGAGAAACTGCCTGATGAGCATAAAGCAAAATGGCTTGCGGGCTCTGCCCTTTATTCGGCTGATCAAGCCATGATGTCGGTAATGAGTACAGCATTATCAAGGCTAAACAGCTTTATCGACTCCGAAATGGAGCAACTGCTGTGTTTTGGTACAACGATTGACGCTGAGAAATTCTGTGCAGAAAAGTCGGCTGTGTTCATAATTTTACCAGAAGAAGATTCCTCAAAATATTTTATGGCAAGCCTGATCATTCAACAAATGTATCGTGAAATCCTTGTGATTGCAGATGAAAACGGTGGTAAACTGCAAAGTAGGGTGATGTTTTTCTTAGATGAGTTTGGTACGATACCAAAAATTGAGGGTGCAGAAAAGATGTTTTCGGCAAGCAGATCAAGGAGAATCAGCATTGTCGGCATTATCCAGTCCTTTGCACAGCTTAATCAAAATTACGGTAGGGATGGGGCAGAAATCATTACAGACAACACGCAATTGACTATTTTCGGAGGTTTTGCTCCTAATTCACAATCGGCTGAAGTTTTGTCAAAGGCACTTGGTGAGCAGACAGTATTAAGCGGAAGTGTTTCTCATGGACGTGATAAAAGTCAATCTTTGCAGATGATTGGCAGACCGCTTATGACGACAGATGAACTCAAAAGTATGCCTAAAGGACAGTTTATTGTGATGAAAACGGGGGCAAACCCTATGATTTCAAGGCTAAAGCTGTTCTTTAAATGGGGGATTACCTTTGAAGAATCGTATGTATTACCCGATAAAGGAGCAAGAAAGGTCTCATATATCAGCAAGGAAAAGCTGATGAAAGCGGTGGAATTAAAGTATCCGCAGACAGAAAAAATGGAGATTGATTTTGATGAAGGAGATGATGAATTTCAAGGAAAAATTCGGCTTAAAACAGGGGGCTGATGATGGATGAGGTTTAAGCGTGAGATTTATGATTATGATTTGCCGCACAGGGCGGTTGCGGTTTTTATGTATTTATCCAACCGTTCAGGCAGAAAAGGTGAGTGTTTTCCATCAGTTAAAACCATTGCACAGGATTTGCATATTTCAAAATCAACGGTGTTTCGTGCGTTGAATGATCTTGAAAAAGCAGAACTGATTGTGCGTGAACAGCGATGGCGAGATAATGGAGGTAGGAGTTCGACTTTGTATCGGTTGGGAGGTTGATAAAGCTTGAAAAAAGATGTATAATAAGCTTTAATCAATGTGAAAAAAGGAGGGAAATTATGATTTTACACATAACAATTCACACAAATAAGGCAAAGGAAAGCGTAGATTTTTATCAGTGGCTGTTAAATCTGCCGATTGCACAAAAACTTGAAACACCAAATGGAGATATTGTTTTTCTTGGGTGCAATGAAACTAAATTGGAAATCATTTCTGATACGAACGCAGAAACTATCCACGCTCCAAGTCTTTCGATTGGATTTGCTGTGGATAATTTAGAAGAGAAGATTAAAATGCTTGAAAATCAAAATATTGCATGTAGTGCGATTATTTCACCATCTCCTGACGTGAAGTTTGCATTTTTTACTGATCTTAACGGCTGTAAAATACAGCTTTGTGAGCAAATTAAATAAGGATTGTGCAAGAATTTTATTAAAATAATTATACCGTCAGTTTAAACTGACGGTATCAGACCGTAGAAAAACCCCGATTTCTTTTATGAAATCGGGGTTAAATTATTAATAAAAGAAAAAATTACGCAAAGGATCTTGAAAACAGTGGGAAAACGAAGTAAAAATGTAGAACTCGGTCTACATCCCACTTTCTTTTGGCGAATTTTTTCAGATTCATGGCAGCAAATTTAAGCCTAACCCAATTTGTAACCTGAGCCAAGCCTCTGTAGAGCGTATATCGCATGGAATACTTTTCCTTAGCATCTGCAAATACACGTTCTATTGTCTCTTTTCTTTTTTCATAAAGCATCTTGTACTTGGGTGTATGACGAATATCTTCTGCCATATCCAGGTAATCGCTCCAGATATGTTTTGTTACCGTCTTTTCAAATTTGGCATTATTTGTACATACGCTTCTTGACGGACACTTTTCACACTGATATCCTTTGCTTTTGAATTCTTTGTATCCATCACGATTGGTTGTTGAATAGTTTAAAACTTTGTTTTCAGGACATATTACGCAGTCATAGTAATTATCATATATATACTCGTATGGTCTAAAAAAGAGGGCTTTCTTGTTGACCCTCCGAAATGGCTTGAAAAGTATGATGTTGAGCTTGTAGACGCAAATGATTATGCCTGTAATGGAAGCAGGGGGTCAGATTTCAGATTTCATTACATGATGAATCTGTTTACAATGAATACAACAGAAATGTACTTCACAAAGGCAACCGAAGGAGAAACGCTTACAAGATATACAAGAATCAAAGAAAATCAAATAATAGT
>JAAYSS010000001.1 GCA_012518275.1 Bacteroidales bacterium | reverse complement strand
CTTTATTCTTCTTCTGCTGATATGTACTATGTTGGGAGTACTAATGATATTGAACGTCGTTTGAGTGAGCACAACCGTATCAAAGGTAAATTCACGGATAGAGGTATGCCTTGGCGATTAGTTTATAAGGAAGTTTATCCTGACAGAGGTCAAGCGTTAAGCAGGGAGCTATCGATTAAGAAAATGAAATCTCGTCAATACATTGAAGATTTGATTTCACGCAGCGACCGACTCAGTAGGTAGAGCATCCCGATTTATCGGGAGTGGTCCTGGATTCGATCCCCAGGCGAATCACGATGAAATAAAGACGGTTATTCAATAGATAATCGTCTTTTTACATTTTATCGACCATTGAGTATGTCTTGTTTCTACGTTTATATCCTTTATTCTTCTTCCCTGTGCTCATAACTTCTCATCCAGCAGTGCTTCTTGCTCTCTACACCAAATCAACGACTTCTTGTAACTCGACATCGCTTCGGTGTAGGTCTCGCGGTATATTTCAACCGACTCCCTAAATTGCTCCAACGCTTCCAAATAAGCGTCGTAAGCGGTTACCAGACGGGTATAATGCCGAACCACGTCAATATCGTACGGCTGCTTTTCATCATAAATCACCATACGTTCTTGCAGCTGATGCATTGCCCTTCGCAGGCGATAGTATTTTTCTATGTTTACACTACGCATAATGTTTTAGTTAATGAGTTGACGAACCTGCCCGTAGTCTATTGCCGTCCCGTCACGGGACGGATAGGAAGTGCCTATCTGTATGGGAGTTATCCCAAATAGCATTGGGCTAAAGCCCGAAGGGGATGAGGGGCATTGTTATCCGTCAGTTAAAACTGACGGCAACAAATCCTTTAACAGTTATAATAAACCTCTGAACAGTCTTTTGCTCTTTTCCCCTTCTCAAAGTCTTGGTTCTAATCGTCTATACTCTAATCTATTATCGTTAAATTGTTCCTGCTGCGACAACCAAGTCGCAACAGGATGTTTTAGTTAATGGACAATTAATTAAAGAACCACTTTCGCGCTTCTATCACCGCTGCGTACGATAACGATTTGATTTTTCATCAAGTTGTTGATGCGGGTTTCTTCACCGGCTGCGCGTACTTCGGCTATTTTGGCGCCGAGGGCGTTATACACGGTTACTATTTCGCCGGCAGCGGTGGGCACTACCAAGGCGCTGCCTTCTGCACGGATGCCCCAGTCGCGAGCGGACACTTCTGCTACGCTTGTATCGTCGCACACGGCACTGTTATCGCCGTCAACTTCTACCTCATTCCAGTTCTCATCCCAGTAAGTTATTTTTTGCCAGCCTTTCTCGTATAGGACAGCGGTATTGGAAATCTTGGCATTTTCCAAAGCTTTACCTAGAAGCATTAATGTAAAGCTGGCATCGGCTGCATCGGGCAGTATGTCATACAGCTTATTCAGTGTACAGGCGCTTATATCGCCTTCTAACATGATTTCGTTTAAATCATAGGATTCAGGCGCCAATATCACCTCTTGCAGCTTGGAGGGTAATTCCGTACCCCAATTGTTCTGTAAAAACAGTCCGATCATATCGGGGTTGTTGGAGAGGTCGACTTTAAGTATATGTATACTGCCGTCAACGGGCTGATGATCTGTGGTCAGCATCTGTTCAAGGTACATGGCGGTATCTTCCAAGTAGAACTTTATTTCGGAACCTTTGGCGTAACCTACCACGTTTCCTCTCGGTTGAAGTGACCCTGACACGTATTCTACGATTTTACCGTCGCCCCAATCTACCTGTATCAGCGATGAGCCGGCCCTTGCTTCGCCTGCTTTTTCATCGGCGGTTGTCATTAGGAATGAATAGAACAGGTCAGGCTCTACGGTAAGCACAATGTCCGGAGTTTCTTTTATCGGCTTCAGGTCGTCGCCACAGCTTACCTTGCCGTTACCGTAATAAGCAAAGGATGCCTTGGACTTCAGCAGGACGTTGTCGATGCCGTGTATACCCGAGTTGGGGTCGTAGGACAGACTGAACCGTTCGTCTCCTGTGGGAGTGGGTACGTAGTTTTCCAGAATGTAATTGATGGCGCAGGCGGTAAGTAGGTTGTTGGAGATGTCGTAGTGCCAATTCACGCGTTTACCACTGTCAGAGTTGGGGTCAATTTGCAGATGGCTGTTTTTTACCTCGGGGCTGAGCCGAAGGGTGAAGAGCATGTTGTCTCTCACATCCAAGTGGTAGAGCTTCGGCGAGTCGCTGAGGTCAAGCTCTTGCAACTTGCCGCCTTTCCAGGTGAATTCCTGTAAGTCAGGCGCCATCACGGAGATACGCGGAGCATTTACACCGTTTACCGACACCTTTTTTAGCTTGGTGTTTTTGCTCAGGTCAAAGTGTTCCAAGGTGTTTGTCTGGTCTGCGTATCCATCAGCATCGATGCTGAGCTCTTCCAGTTCGGGGGTATTGCTTACGTCGATGTTTGTCACTTTGTTTACGTAATAGTTTTCAACTCTGTAGATGTCAGGTGCATATATCTTGATGGTTCCCCCTTTGTAGATGCCCGTCGCTTCAATTTCGATGGGTGTTTTGTTTTGGTCTATTACCTCTTTTTTCACGCCGTCGCCCCAGTCAATGTATGTTTTCTTGCCTTTGGCGTCGGCTTCGTCACGAGCGTACACAAAGTAGAATTTTACTTCTTGGTCTTTGAACCTTTCTTCATTAAAGCTTAGTGTAATTTTCGGCACATCGGTTTGTGCGGCTGCAGTCCATGCCATAGCTATGAAGCATAGTACTGCAAATGTAATCTTCTTCATTTTAATTGGTTTGTTTTACGTCCTTCTCCTTAAAAAGGACTTTTGTTAATAAAATAGTTTATTAGGTTATTCGTTAATTTGTTAATTTGTTCTTGCATTTACGCTCCTTACTAAAGCCCGATGGTCTTCCTTAGTAGAGCGTTGTCGCGTTCCTATCGTAACCCCTTAAGCGCTCCTATCGGGAGCCCTTAGGCGTTCCCGTCGGGAGCATTGTTGCGTTCCTATCGGGAGCTCTTAGGCGTTCCCGTCGGGAGCTCTTAGGTGTCCTGTCGGAGTTACGAGTTACAATCTTCTTATATACCTCTAAAGAACATCGCTATGTTCTTTGCTTTTTGTTTTAGATAAGGTTTCGTTCTGTGGTTTCTGTAAATTCTACTAAGGTTGAAGAAAAGGATAAGGTTCTAAACCCCCTTCCGCTTTTTGGCGGATAACCTTATTTTTCTTCAGTAACCTTAGTAGCAAGTAGCAATACTATTGAACAGCCTACCTAACATGATGATTACCGCAATCCTCTCGCAGGTGTCGGTAAGCCTAACAGGCGATATAGTTACATTTATCAAGCGATATAGTTATATCTGTCAGTCGATATAGTTATATCTATTAAGCGATATAAGTATATCTATGAGGAGGTTTACGGTAATCCTTTCGGGAGCTCTTTGCGTTTTTACCAAAACCATCATTCTGCTGCTATCATCGTATTTATCTTTAAAGAACATCGCTATGTTCTTTATTTTGTTCGTTCCTGCCGTTGTCAGGTCTTTCAGACGCTGACAAGGGGGATTTCCCAACCCAGACAGAGTCCAAAGGGCTTGTCAGCGGTTGCTGCTTCGTGCTTCCCATCTTCTCAAAGTCACTCCCGAACCGCTGCGCTACGACAACCACCCAAAAGTTACTGAATCGTCTCTCCGAATTCATCCCAGCCTCTCCAGGTTGTGTAGGGCTCTATATCAAAAAAGGTGAATTTGCCGAATTTGCCTGTGGTGCCGATGCGTTCTTCTTGCAAGATGTACATGCAGGCGTCTTGGTCGTAAAGCGTTTCTCCTTTTCCTGACTTTCCGCCAACGGGCATCTTGTCATATTCTCCGAGGAAAGTAGGTTCAAAGAAGCGTCCGGCAGCCACGCCGTCCACCGCCCACACCAGTTCGTCGGTACCGGCTTTTACCACATCTACATGGAGCCACTGGGTACGATATATAGCTCCCCCCATTGTCACACTGTCTTTCCGAAGGGGAATATCTACCGCTTCGGAGAATTCTGTCCGTGAGGGCTTCACGTTTTCCAGCTTGGCTACATACTCAATATCGGTCATTCGGTTTATTTCGCGCCGCGTGTATCGGTCGCTTCTATTGGCTTTAGCCGGCAGGTAGTAAAACAGCAAATCGACCGGCTCGGTGTATTGGCTTACGTCAAGGCGGAGCATGAACTTAGCCCGTGTAAATCCCGGCGCGCCCTTTTCGGGGGGTACAACGCCGGAGATAAGCTGCTCGCCGTCATAGATGTACTTGTAAAATACCAGTTTCGTGAAGCCTTCGCCTACCTCGGGATGGGGCAGGTCAAATTCCTTGACCACCTGCGTGGTGTCTGACGATTTCACCAAGGAGATATGATACACTTTGTCCTTTTGGGAATACCGCAATACAGGCGCAAAATGAATGGCATTGCTCTCCATTTGCGGTATGCGCCATGTGTTGTCCACATAGGCGTAAAGCGGCTCTCCAAAGCTGAAGCCTTTGATGTATAGTTTGATGGAAGGCTGGTTTTGCGGCGTTACTTTGCCGTGGTCGTCGCATGACGCCAACCCTGCCAGCAGCAACACGGCTGTTATACATGTTAGAATTAATTTGTTATTCATTTTTTTATGTTTAATTGTTTAATCGTTTAGTTGTTTATACGTTTAATCGTTTAATTGTGTATGCAAGTTGACAAGTTACGAGCTTACGTTGCAGCCCGCGACTGTCCCCTTTTTTCAAAGGGGACGAGGGCGTAGCCCGGAGGGGTTAAGACTTCCCTCTCTGCGCTTCCAGCTTATACTAATCCCTCCCCCCTTCGGGTACCTGCCTGCGGCAGGCAGGCTCCCCTTTGGTCAAAAGGGGATGACTTGTCCCGAGAATCGGAAGTTGCCAAGTGCTACAATCTTCTTATTTACCTTTAATGAACATCGCTATGTTCTTTCATCATTTATTCCGCCCTCTGAGGCTGTTTCGCACTACTAACTAAAAACTCGAAACAGTCCCCCCGTCTTCTCATCTTCTTCCAATCTCTTATCGTCTCTAAGTCTCTCATTCTTTTATCTTTGCTCCTTGCTCTTTGTTCTTACAAATCCCAGCTTACCGAGAAGGAGAAGGTGCGTCCGGGGTGGGTGATGTAGGTGATTGCATCATCATCATCCCGCACATCGGGGTTTTTCACCAGCGGTACATAGTCGGTTTTTAGGTACGGCTCCCCTTCCGGAGTATGGGTTTGTATCCGCTTCTGTTCGTAGTCGCCGGTGTTCCAGTAATAAATCATATAGGGCGCCAGCAGGTTGCTAAAGTTGAGCTTCACGTGGATTTTCGGCTTCTTAAAGCGGTAGCTGAGCTGGGCATCCAGCTTGCTGTCTTTGTCTTGGTACTCAGTAGCTCCCGGACCCCTTGCATACGAGTAGTAAAGCACATGGCGTCCGCTGGTGTTGTACACCACGTTGGCACCGAATCGGGGTCCGTCATACATCAGCCCCACGTTGTAGATGTAGGGGGTTTGTCCGTAAAGTGGACGATTGATGATGCGCGCCTGAATGTGCTCTTTGCCTTGCAAGTCGGTAAAGGCACCGTAAACAGTTTCAATTTTAGACATTACCAGTGCGAGGTTGCCTGAGAACCAGAAGTCTTTCATTACCGGAGCGATAAATCCGAGGTTTTTCCGCACTTCAAACTCGTAGCCCCAGTTCTTTGCCCAGTTGGAGTTTTCAAGTATGTACGATGCGTGTCCTGCATGTTGATGCTGCACCAATTCAATCGGATTGTCTAAGTATCGGTAGAAGCCTCCCACGCTGATAATTTCTCCCGCTCCCGGGAAGAAGTCGATGCGTCCATCATAGGCGGTGATGTCGGTGGTGTTCAGCTTGTCGTTACCCAGCCGTTCAGAGCCTATTATGGGGTCGTAAAAAGCAAACTGTACCCGCTCCTGCATCTCGGGGCGCAATGCCGTTTGGTAGTATGAGAGGCGGACGTCCATCCATTTGGCGGGCGATACGGTGAGGTTTACCGAGGGCATGATGTCCACGGGCTTATCGTCCTTTCTGCCGATTTTATTGGCGTTGGGTGTCATCGAACCGGAAATGGATTGATTTTTCTCACTTACATACTTATAGTTTACAATGCGGGCTCCCCATACCAGCCTTACGATGCTCCATCGGTGGTCCAGCATGGCAAAGAGGGCTTTCTCACGCGTATTGCCTTTGAACTGCGGAAGGGTACCTTTGTCCGGCAAGGTGGGATAGAGGGCAAAGCCCATGGGGTGCATCCGCTCGGGGCTGAGTGCATCCTGAAACGTCAGGAACTCATAACCTGGGAGCATAACTACCGGATAAACGTGGTTACGGGGCAATCCGAGCGCTACTTCGCGGAAAGCGAATTCAGCCTTTTTGTAGTTCATCATGCCACCGGCTTTGAAAGTGTTCTTTACCGGTCCGAGGTTGAAGGGTACACTTGCCGAGACTTCGCCTTGCAGCATCCGCTCGCGGTTTCGGTAGTCGCCCATATAATTACCCAACTGTGAACGGGGCATACCTACACCGCCGTAACCCCAGTTCCAATAGAGGTAATCTTCGCCATAGGCAGTACCTTCACGCTTCATCCACTGAGTTCGCCCCGCGCCGGCGTAGCGTCTGCCCACGTAGGTGTGAGAGAGCGTCCAATCAATGGTAAAGATGCCCGGCTTGTGGCGTCCTTCCAGCTTGTTTTGCAGCAGGTCTTGGAATATCGGCGAAGCGTAGCTGATGATACCGTCTCCACCGCCGGAGCCGAGCTCTTCGGTTACTCCGTCTATGGCTTTGTAGGAGTTGTCAAATTTACGGGTGTACATGTTTCGCAATCCGATATGGTGCCTGCCGAACTCCCAACCGGTATTGACTATCCCGCTAAGGATGGTGCTGAACTTATCGTTGTGTCCTTGGTTACGTGCATTCTTGGGTGATTTGACCAAGTTGTCCAGCCTATTGAGGGTGCTGTCGTTTAATCCGCCTCTCGGATGCCAGTCGCCTCGCTGGGTGTGAATCACATAGTCAACGCTTTGCGTATTGCGGAAGCTGAGCGCCGTAACCAGCCCGAGTTTGCCGGCGCTTTCGGTTCGGAATACCTTTCCCCACGTGATTTGGGCATTGGTATTGGGCATCGAGGTGTATTTGTAGGGCGTAACCAAGTCGTGCTTAAAGAGCTTACTATGCTCGTATATCTTCTCGTTGGTGGTTTCAAAGGTAATGGGGCTGGCTTCGTAGTCAAACTCGTCATTGGAGGGGAAGGCTCTCCTTCCGTCGTCAAAGCCGAGGTAATCCAGCTTGCCTCGTTTGGGCATCCACATTTCTTTGAAGGTACCCTGGTCGTTTACGCCGCCGCCCACGCTTACGGTAAAGAAGTCAGCCTGCGGAATGTCGCGGGTAAATACCTGTACGTAGCCCCCTGCAAAGGTGGCGTTCATATCGGGTGTGATACTCTTGCTCACGGTGATGTTCTCAATCAGCGATGCCGGTATCAAGTCAAAAGAGAAACCCTTACTTCCCGCCTCGGTGCTGGGGAGTACTACTCCGTCGAGCGAAGCCGAGTTCCAACGTTCACTCATGCCTCGCACCGATACGTTCTTGTTATCCACTAAGGTAACACCGGTAACACGCTTAAGGGCTTCCTGCACGTTCTTGTCAGGCGTTTTGGATATTTGCTCCGACGAAAGTACGGCGGATACCTGCGGTGCCAGCTTCTGTATTTGTATGGCTCCTGCCGCGCTGCTCCTGTTGTAGTTGGCGGTTACGGTAACCTCTTGTAGTTCCTTGCCTTCTTGTGTCATTACCACATTCAGGGGCGTAATTTCGTTGGGTTTGATGATTACATCGGTAATCTGTTGGGTTTGATAGCTGATGTAATTTACTTCTATGGTGTAGGTGCCGGCAGGCAATAGAAAGCTGTAGTCGCCGTCCACTCCGGTAAGTCCTCCGTACCCGTTGCCGAGTACCTTTACGCTTGCCCCGATAAGGGTTTCGCCCGTGTCGTCCACCACTTTTCCCGCCAAGGTACCCTTGGCTGCTGATTTTGGTGCCGCAGATACCTTACGATATACGGTATCGGTAACGGTAATGATACGGGGCTTGGGTTTAGCTACCACGGAAAAGTAGGTGTTGCCCAGTTTCTTTAGTTTGAAGTTGGAGCCGGCTAACGATTCTCGCAACCATACTTCCGGATTGTTACCTGTCGAACGAAGTGCCGGTAAATGGACTCCTTCCGTTTGTTTAACATCGTAAACAACGGTTACGTTTCCTTTTTTAATAATGTTCTCTAACCTACCGGCTAAGCTCTGGCTCGGGAACGAGGTTACCTGTTGAGCAAAACCGATTGCATTTCCAATAAGAAGTAGAGAAAGAAGGATACCTAAAAACCTTCTGTTAGTACGTTTTGTCATTTTGTTTATTTAGTTAGTTTGTTATTTACAAGTTATACGTTAATAAGTTGATGAATAGATAAGATAGTTACGGGTTATTAGCGTGTTTTTTACATCTTTTCATCGTTTATATTCTAAAAGTAACACCGACTTTCACTCTATTTTGCGCTGAGTCTCCCCATCTCAAAGTCTCCCACTCATCATGCATTACCTCAATATCAGCTGTCCCTTCGTCAGCTCATATTTCAGTCCGTAGATGGAGCATATACCTCGTGCAAACTGCACGATGGAGGTTTCTTTCGGGTAGCGTGCTTTAAAGTTCATGACTTTGTTCACGGCTTTCCCTTCTAACTTCAGCTCCAAACCGTAATATTGTTTAAGTCTTAGGGCTATTTCTTTACTGTCCGCTCCGTCAAATACCATATCACCTTCTATCCATCCGGCGGCTAAAGCTCCGTTCACTTCGCTTTCGGTCAATGTGCACTCTTTGCCGTAATTGACTTTTCGGTCGGGTGTCAGCTGCACAGCATCTCCGCTGGCAGTGCTTACTTGTACTTTCCCTGTCCGTACGCTGATAACTTGCTCTGTCAGTTCGGCATATGCCTTAATATTAAAGGATGTACCGAGTACGCGAGTTTGTAGTCCGTCAGCCGTATGTACGATAAAAGGGCGTAAGGAATCTTTTGCCACTTCAAAGAAAGCTTCCCCTTCGTCGAGCCACACCTCACGTGTCTCGGCGGTGAATTTGTTCTCGCGTAAGAATAACTTGGAGTTTACGTTGAGATAGACTATTGTTCCGTCAGAGAGCTGAAAGCTCTTGATATTTCGCTCGGTAATGAGACTGTCCGTTACTAATGCCTGCGCCGTCAGCATCGCATCGGGCTGAATAACTTGGCGAATCATTGGCAGGTTCAGCATGACAAGGATAAGGATAGCGGCGGCAGCGGCTGTACCATACATAATGGGAAGACGTTTGCGGGTTTGCCTCCTTGTAACAGGGTAGTCAGGCATATCAATCGATGTATGTTCGCGTATGTATCGGCGTATCTTCAGGTCGCTTTCATCCAACATAGCACGAGTAAGTCGTTTCTTTTTGTCTGAAATAAATATCTTTTCAAGTATTCTGACTACGCGCAATTCTCTGCGACTGCTCTTTCCTTCCCTTAGCCGCTTGAAAAAGCTTTGAGTGATTTCTTTTTTCTCTTCCTCGGTATAAGAAGGTGTGTGTCCTTTTTTGTCCATACAGCGTGTTTTAAATTAAACTCTATATGATACACGTAGGAAGGGCGGCAAATCTACCAGCGTTTTTCTAAGAATCATAGAAATGTAATAATGTTTTCATAGGATTGAAACAAATATTAAACACTATCTAAATATGATAAAGGAGATAGTTTCGTAACTTTGCAGCGATATTTTAAGTTTCTTGAAACTTGTTTATCTGCCTGTGGAAGCAGGCTTGTAGACTCATTTTATAACTAATAAATAACTGTAGAAATGAAACAGACTGACGAAGAATTACTTGCCGCTGTGGCTCAAAAGGATGAGGAAGCATTTGTTACTTTCTATGATAGATATGGACGGCTGGCGTACAAGTTTGTTTACAACATTACGCAGGATCAAGATATGGCGGATGATATACTACAGGATTTTTGGCTGAAACTGTGGGAAAACCCGTCCATCCTGAACTACAAAGGCTACCCCAGCGTGAAGTCGTATATGCAGGGATACCTGAGGTTCCGCATTTATGATGCATATCGGATTTCGCTCAACGACACTATGCCGTTGGAGGAATACATTATGCAGTTGGAGGACTCCGAGAACTCGTATGTATTGGAAGATATGGATGAGAAGCTATTGGTTGATATCATCAACGAAGCATTTGTCAATCAATCCGAAACGATGCGCAAAGTGTTCTGGATGCGCATAAACGATTATAGTGTGAAAGAAACCGCCAAAGCACTCTCTTTGAGCCGACAAAGTTTATACAATCGTTATCACGAGTCACTCAATTTGGTTCGAGAGCATTTGTTGAAAAATTATCCGGAGATAGTGCCTCTCTTTTCGCACCTTCCCGAAAAACAACGTTATATATTACATGTATCGCTGATAGTCAGTGTTCTGTCTGAATACGTCGGTTGAGAGCAAAAGCAGTAACTCATAAGAAAGAATATATAATAAGTAAAGGTGAGTAATAAGACAATACTTCAATAGGGCAATATTGGATGTAGTAATTTTACAATAAATTTGATAGATCTCTTTATCCTGATTGAAAAAAATAACAACCTTAGCAACCAAAATTAATCAAACATAACTACACTATAATAGTACTTGCTAATTTATTGATATTTATTATCCTTGCGGTTATTATTCTGCTGTATGGCATTAAAACACATAACCGATTGATTAAGTGTTGGTAGCGGAAGTGTTGTGGGTGGTAGAACGCAATCCAAATCACCAAATGAGTTTCAACAAGTAGCTAAAATTTTCTCTCCGTTACAAATTCAATGCATACTTTTAGTGCTTCCTTCGATGGGTTATCGGGTAGGGGACTTAGTTCGTTAAGTGCTTTTATCTTATAATCCTCCATTACACGGATTGCATAGTCCACACCTCCATGATTGTGTGCGTATTGCATGATTTTGTGAATATTCTCTTGAGAAAACTCTTTGTCATCAATCATTCTTACAATTTCATCGCGCTCTTCTCCGGATGTGTTTTTTAGTGCATATATTAAAGGAAGAGTCAATTTTCCATCTCGCACGTCATTGCCGGTGGGTTTACCAATATTGGCATCTTCAAAGTAATCAAAAATATCGTCTTTTATTTGAAAGCAAATTCCTAAGTATTCACCAAAATTGCTCAAAGATTTCAATGTTTTTTCATCTGCTCCTACAGACAAGCCGCCTACTTTCAGACAGGTAGCAAAAAGTAGTGCCGTTTTTCGTCTGATGATTTTAAAATAATCTGATTCGGTGAATGTAGATTGACGTGTATGAGCCAACTGAAGCAGCTCGCCGTCTGGAAGTACCATTCCCACTCGCGATATCATATCTAAAATAGCCAAGTTCTCGGTTTTATTGGCACAATAAAGTGATCTAGCTAAAACGTAATCGCCTGTGAGAACAGCTATTTTATTGCTCCAACGTGCATTTATCGAAGGCTTTCCGCGCCGTTCAAGAGTGCCGTCAATCACATCATCGTGCACCAAACTGGCTGTGTGAAGAAGTTCAAGGGAAAATGCAGCATAAAGCGTAGCCTTGTTTACTTCACCAAGAAGTTTTGAAGCAAGAATGGTTAGAATCGGGCGCAGTTTTTTCCCGTTCGATGCCATAATGTAGTTATGCACATCTTCCAGCAGTTTGTTGTCGCTATCCAGTATTTCAGAATATATCTTTTCAAACTCCTGCATTTCTGCAAGAATCGGGCTTTTTATTTTTTCAATGTAATTCATGAATACCATTTCCTTTCAATAAAGTACAAAAGTAAACAAATTTGTTGTTTATTCACTCAGAAAGGTGAAGAAATCATTTATTTTTAATAATTTTACGTTGTCAAATATAAATAAAACAATCTATCCAACGATTATGTTTTAATGGTATTGACATTAAATTGATAATTAATAAATTTCTATTCTAAATGAAAAAACTTTTTTTGCTGGATGCCTACTCCATTATTTACCGTGCTTACTATGCATTTATCCGCAATCCTCGAATCAACTCCAAAGGACTGAATACATCGGCTATTTTTGGGTTTGTAAATACCTTGGAAGAAGTTCTTAAAAAAGAACAACCCACCCACATCGCTGTAGCTTTTGATCCGAAGGGGAAGACTTTCCGACACGAAGAATACGAAGCCTACAAAGCACAACGTGAAGCTACTCCGGAAGATATTCAGAAGTCTATTCCGATCATTAAGCAGATTCTGAAAGCATACAATATCTCTGTGCTGGAAGTTCCCGGATTTGAAGCCGATGATGTGATTGGAACGCTGGCGTTGAAGGCTGAAAAAAAAGGTTTCAAAACATATATGTTGACATCTGACAAAGACTATGGGCAGCTGGTTTCTGATGATGTTTTTATGTACCGCCCCAGATATAGTGGTGGTTATGAAGTGATGGGTCCCGACGAAGTTACTGCCAAATACGGACTTGAAAGCAAATCACAGGTGGCTGATATGTTGGGACTTATGGGCGATAGTTCCGATAATATCCCCGGATGTCCCGGTGTGGGGGTGAAAACCGCAGTTAAGTTGCTAACACAATTTGGAAGCATCGATAATTTGCTGAAAAATACCGATAAACTCAAAGGAGCCTTAAAGAAAAAAGTAGAAGGGAACAAAGAGCAGATTTTGTTTTCACGGTTTTTAGCAACTATCAGAACTGACGTTCCTATTGACGTTAACGAAGAAGAACTGAAACTTAAACCCATTGATGACGATGCATTGCGAGCTTTGTTCGATGAGCTGGAATTTAGAACGCTCTCTGCCAAAATGTGGGGAAATATGTTACAAACATCCGCCGAAGAAAAATCTCGCTCCACATCTGATTCGCAGCAGATGTCATTGTTTGACACCCCGCAGCCAGCTGATTCAGAACCAGTAAAACCTACTGTGACAGATTTGTTGTCAGCTGATTCTGACTCAGGTTTGCGCTCGCTTCAAGATGTAAAACACAATTATGTTATAGTGGACGATGCTGTGAAACGCTCTATACTGATTGGAAAATTGCAGAAGCAACAGTCGGTCTGTTTTGACACCGAAACCACGGATGTAGATGTATTTACAGCCGATTTGGTAGGGCTTTCGTTCAGCTTCGAAGCGGGTGAAGCGTTTTTCGTGCCGCTACCGCCCAACAGACAGCAGTGTGTTGATGTGATGATTGAGTTTAAGGCATTTTTTCAAAATGAAACGATTGAGAAAATCGGGCAGAATATGAAATTTGACCTGCTGATGCTGGCACAATACGGCATCGAACTGCGTGGACCGATGTTTGATACGATGATTGCGCACTATTTGTTGCAGCCCGAACTCCGGCACGGAATGGATTACTTGGCGGAAATTTACTTGAAATACCACACCATCCATTATGAAGATTTGGTAGGGCGAAAAGGGAAAAAACAGCTGAGTCTGCGTGATGTTGAACTAAATCTGCTGAGTGACTATGCTTCAGAAGATGCTGACATTACGTTTCAGTTGAAACAAATCTTGGAAAAAGAACTGCAAGAAAACGGATTGGAAAAGCTTTTCTATGAAATGGAAATGCCGTTGATGAAAGTGCTTGCTGAAATGGAAATGAACGGTGTTCGTATTGATACTGAAGCACTTCGAGAAAGTTCTGAAATATTGACGCAAGATGCGCTTCAATTAGAGAAAGAGATTCAGGAAATGGCCGGTGTTGAATTTAATGTGGCTTCGCCGATGCAGGTGGGTGAAGTGTTGTTTGATAGAATGAAGCTGGACGAGAAAGCCAAAAAAACCAAAACCGGTCAGTATTCCACTGCCGAAGATGTATTGGAAAAACTTCGCTCTAAGCATCCGATTGTCGGTAAAATACTTGACTACCGCGGACTGCGGAAGCTATTAAGTACCTACATAGACGCACTTCCGCAGATGGTAAATCCGAAGACAGGCAAAGTTCATACTTCGTTCAATCAAACCGTAGCTGCTACCGGAAGATTGAGTTCTACCAATCCGAATCTTCAAAACATACCGGTTCGAGATGAGCGTGGGCGAGAAATCCGAAAAGCTTTTATCCCCGATGATGGAGAGCTGTTTCTAAGTGTGGATTATTCACAGATTGAACTAAGAATCATGGCGCATCTGAGTGGCGATAAACATATGTTAGAAGCCTTCAATAGCGGTCATGACATTCACGCCGCAACAGCAGCTAAAATTTTCAAAGTGCCAATGGACAAGGTAACGCCTGATATGCGCCGACAGGCTAAGACAGCCAACTTTGGTATAATTTACGGAATTTCTACGTTCGGACTTGCAGAGCGATTAGGCATACCAAGACGAGAAGCAAAAGAGCTCATTGACGGGTATTTCGATACTTATCCCGGAGTAAAAAAGTACATGGATGAATCGATTCAAAATGCCAAGAGTCGTGGATACGTGGAAACAATTTACGGTAGGAAACGATTTTTGGCAAATATCAATTCACGAAACGGTATCGTGCGTGGTTATGCTGAGCGGAACGCTATTAACGCTCCCATTCAAGGCTCTGCTGCAGACATTATAAAAATAGCGATGGTGAAAATTCAAGAAAAGATAAAGAAGAACCAGTTGAAGTCAAAAATGACCCTTCAAGTGCACGACGAATTGAATTTTACTGTTCCCGCTGATGAACTTGAAGAAATGAAGTCATTAGTTGTAAGTGAAATGCAGAACGTAATTAAACTTAAAGTCCCGATTGTTGCCGATTTCGGAGTAGGGGAAAACTGGCTGGAAGCACACTAATCGTTGTATTTTTAGTAAAGATAGGAAAAGCCCTTTCTCAATCACGAGAAAGGGCTTTTTATTTTATTGGAAACAAATTAAGACAAGTTGTTTACATGCAAGGTTAGCTTGGATTTCAAATTAGCCGCTTTGTTTTTATGAATAATATTTTTCTTGGCTAATTTATCCAGCATTGAACTTACTTTCGGTAGCATCTCTACTGCTGTAGATTTGTCCGTTGTTTCACGCAATTTCCGAACAGCACTGCGTGTTGTCTTTGCGTAATAATGATTAGTAAGTTTTCTTTTGTTAGTTTGTCGGATTCTTTTTAAAGCTGATCTATGATTTGCCATGCTTTTGAATAAAATTAAAAAATTAAAGCTAAGTAGCCCATAGGGGAATCGAACCCCTCTTTCCAGAATGAAAATCTGGCGTCCTAGCCGATAGACGAATGGGCCCTTTGAAATTGAGAATCAGATATTCTCCTTTTTCAATTGCGGGTGCAAATATACGGCATATTTTTTAAACTGACAAAACATTTAGTCTAAATATTTTAGAAATATTTTTTTAAATAGAAGTGAAGGTTGAATATATATTGATGATAGCAACACTATCTTGTCTCAAATCTCCACAATTTGTCTTTCCATTTTCCCGCATAATCGATTCCAACTCTCGTTGTTGCGACATAAGTTGGTTTATCCAAACTCTCTTCAATCCAAATCCGTTCCGAAGTAGTCAAATCATCACCATAAAAGGATTTTTCGATTTTTAGTTCGCGTCCCACTCTGCCAGAGCCTTTAATGTTGTCAATACCACAAATCAACACGGCCTGCGGATTATTTTCTTCCCCGGCAACAACATTGAATAGCCAGTGAATTCCATAAATTAAATATACGTATATCTTTCCGCCTTCGTGAAACATAACTTCCGTACGCGCTGTGCGTCCCTTGCTGGCGTGGCAGGCTTTATCTTCGCTACCGCAATAAGCTTCGGTAGCGGTAATTTTGTAATGCATTTTCCTGCCATCTTCAAAAACCCGCACCAAAGTTTTACCTAATAAATTGACTGCTAAATCAACAGCGTTTTGTGCGTAAAAATGCTTTTCTAACTTTTTCATCATTTGCAAAAATAATATTTTTCACTCAATAATTGTTTAACATTAAAAAAATGGTAAATTTGCAGAAGAATAATCAATAGACCTTACGAATAGAAAATAATTATTGCTATGTTTGACAATCAATACCGCGCGTTTATTGCCATCAATGATGAAAAGGAAATCTGCATGCTTCCTAAAATGGCAAACCGTCATGGACTCATCACCGGCGCTACCGGAACCGGAAAAACCGTTAGTCTTCAAGTGCTTGCCGAAACGTTCAGCAATATGGGCGTTCCTGTTTTTGCTGCCGATATGAAGGGCGACCTCTCCGGCATAGCTAAAGCAGGTGGTAATAAAGAAAGCGTAACAAAGCGCGTTGCGCAATTCAAATTAGCCGATAAAGGCTTTGAATATGATACAAGTCCGGTGCAATTTTGGGATGTTTTTGGAGAGCAGGGACATCCGGTTCGTGCTACGATTTCGGGGCTTGGACCGCTCCTTCTTGAACGCTTATTAATGCTAAATGAAACACAAGGTGCCGTTCTTAATGTGGTTTTCAAAATTGCCGATGACAACGGCTTACTTTTGATTGACTTGAAAGATTTGCAGAAAATGCTTCAGTACGTGGGTGATAACCGTTCACAATTTACTACCAAGTATGGAAATATCTCCACTCAAAGCATTGGCGCCATTCAGCGAAATCTTGCACGGCTGGAAAGCGAAGGGGGTAACGTGTTTTTTGGCGAGCCGGAAATAAATATCACCGATTTAATCAAAACAGACAATCGCGGCAAAGGCATTGTTAATATCTTAGCAGCCGATAAGTTGATGAATTCTCCAAGAATTTACACCACATTTTTGCTATGGCTCTTGTCTGATTTATTTGAAAATATGCCCGAAGTGGGTGATTTGGAAAAGCCGAAACTGGTGTTTTTCTTCGATGAAGCACATATGTTATTTAACGACATGCCGAAATCTCTGCTTGAAAAAGTGGAACAAATTATCCGTTTAATTCGATCGAAAGGCATTGGGGTGTATTTTATCAGTCAAAATCCAATCGATATACCCGAAACAATTCTCGGGCAGCTCGGCAACCGAATACAGCACGCGCTTCGTGCTTACACGCCAAACGACCAAAAAGCGGTGAAAGTGGCGGCGAAAACATTCCGACCAAACCCAAAATTTGATACTGAAACGGCTATCACTGAACTTGGAACCGGTGAAGCTTTGGTTTCATTCTTGGATGAAAAAGGTGCCCCAAGTCCTGTGGAACGTGCATTTATACTGCCGCCCGAAGGACAAATTGGACCTGTTACACCGCAGGAAAGGATGCACACTATCCAATCGTCGTTGCTTTACGGCATCTATGAAAAGGAGATCGATCGGATTTCGGCATTTGAAATAATTTCCGAAAAGATGGAAGCTGACGATTTGCAGAAACAGCAACTCGAGCAGCAGAAACAAATGGAAATTCAACGACGAAAAGATGAAAAAGCGATGCGTGAAGCCGAAAAGCAGAAACGTGCCGCAAAAAAAGATGATGTGTTCGGCGGGCTGCTGAAAGGTGTGGGAAAATCCGTAACTCGAAATATTAGCAATCAGTTGGGAAGAACCATTTCAAGGACGATTTTAGGAACATTTTTCGGAAAGAAATAGTGTGCTCTAATCGCTGATAAAAGATAGCCGAAGTTTATCAAATAAAAGTTAAAAAACCAAAGACAAACATTCTTTTTTCTAAAAAAAGGAGATAATCATACCTTATCCATCTCAAAACGATTATCTTTGCATGTTGTTTTACATTGATATGAAAACTTTTATTCTGACATTTTTAGTGGTAACGGTTATTGTTCTTATAGCTGTTTTCTTACTCGGTTTCAAGGTTTGGCTATTCAAGGATGGGAAATTTCCTAATATTCACATTGGTAGCAGCAAAGCACTTCGTGACCAAGGTATTTCGTGCGCCACAACTCAAGATGCAGAAGCGCAAAAAACAACAAGCAAATTTGAACTTTCAAAAATAATAAAAGAAATAGACGAAAAATAAATTTTTATGAATGCAAAAAATCTCTCGCTGGTACTTAATGGTGTGTTGCTGATAGCAGTTATTATCCTTTTTATCCTATTTTTTGGTTTAAAATCGAAAAAAAATGCTAACGAAAATATCCAACAGGAAGACTCGACTGCCGTAGTTCAATTGCCGATTGCTTATGTAAACATCGACTCGCTACTTTTAAACTACACATTTGCAAAAAATGCTAACGAAGTTTTAATTGGCAAACAAGAAAGCTCACGGGCTACTTTAAACCAAAAAGCACGTCAGCTTCAGAAAGAGATGGATGAATTTAATCGCAAATTGGAAAATAATGCTTTTCTAAGTCGTGAGAGAGCGGAAGATGCTCATAAAAGCATTTTGAAAAAGCAGCAGGACTTGCAGAAACTGGAAGGAAATCTGACCCAGCAGCTGATGGAGCAGCAAGATAAAATGACCCGCCAACTCAGAGATACTATCAATGCATTCTTTAAAGAATACAATAAAGATGGGAAATACGAACTTATTATCAGCAACACTGCAAACGATAACATACTTTTTTCTAAACAAACGTATGATATTACGGACGATGTAATTGTGAAATTGAACGCACGTGCAAAGTAACATTCAATTCAAAATCATTGTGATATTGGCGGGACACAACTTGCGAAAGTGATGTTCCGCTTTTTTTGTCAATTATGGCGATGGTGATTTGAGAATTAATCAAAGTATTCAAATTTTTCATTATATTTGTAGTTCTAAAAAAGTAATATTATGAAACATTTTCCCCCATCCGAATTAATTATCAATGAAGACGGCAGTATATTCCACCTTCATTTGAAACCAGAACAATTGGCAGACAACGTGATTCTCGTAGGTGATCCGGGGCGCGTGGCGCTTGTTGCTTCCTATTTTGACAATCAAGAATTTTCCGTGTCAAACCGCGAGTTTAACACGATTACAGGTACGTACAAAGGAAAGCGAATCACCGTTTTATCGACCGGCATCGGTACAGATAATATTGATATTGTTGTAAATGAGCTGGATGCGCTCGCAAATATCGATTTAAAAACTCGCACTGAAAAAAAGGAGTTTCGGCAGCTAAATCTGATCCGTATCGGTACAACCGGCGGCATGCAACCTGAAATTCCGCTGGGAAGTTTTTTGATTTCCGAAAAATCGATTGGATTTGACGGAATGTTGAATTTTTACGCAGGTCGAGACACTGTTTGTGACTTGGAGTTTGAAAAAGAGCTAAAAAAACAACTGCAATGGAATCCACAGTTTTGTGCACCGTACGTGGTTGATGCTGATGCTGAATTGATAAATCAAATTGGTCGAGATGATATGCTAAAAGGTGTAACTATTTCTGCTAATGGGTTTTATGGTCCGCAGGGGAGAGTGTTGCGGGTTGGTTTAGCTGAACCTGAATTGAACAACCGAATCGAAAAGTTTAGGTATAAAAATTACAAAATCACCAATTACGAGATGGAAGGTGCAGCTATTGCGGGGCTTGCACGCTTGATGGGACACCGCGCTCTGACCGTGTGCTGTGTCATTGCCAATCGTCGTGTAGAAGATGCCAACACAGATTACAATCCACACATTAAAAGATTGATTCAAATGGTGTTAGATAGAATTTAATCAATTGCTATACGCCGAAAATAAATCTTCAAGAAAATACATCATAAACGAATACTATGAAAGAAACTAATCAATCAACTATAAACGGCACGATGCCGACCATCTGCGCCATTTCTACACCGCCTGGCGCAGGCGGAATTGCTGTTATTCGAGTATCCGGAAGTGAAGCTTGCAGTATTTCAGACAAAATTTTTGAATTCAAAAATTCTAAAGAAAAACTGAGTGATAAAGCCGGTTACACCGTGCATTTCGGTAATATTTTGAGTGGAAACGGCGATGTGGTGGATGAAGTGCTGGCAATAGTTTTTCGTGCTCCAAATTCTTTTACAGGAGAAGAAGTTGTAGAATTTTCTTGTCATGGGTCACTTTATATTCAGAAGCGTATTTTAGAACTACTAATCAGCAATGGTGCATCATTAGCCAAGCCGGGTGAATTTACCATGCGTGCGTTTCGCAATGGGAAAATTGACCTTTCACAAGCTGAAGCTGTTGCTGATTTGATTGCTTCTACCACCGAGGCCACCCATAAAATGGCTTTAAACCAGATGCGAGGTGGCTTTTCGGTAGAATTAAATAAACTTCGAGAGAGACTTATTAATTTCACATCACTGGTGGAATTGGAGCTTGATTTTTCAGAAGAGGATGTGGAGTTTGCAGATCGCTCGCAACTTCGTAATCTTGCTGTGGAGATTGAAGAAAAAATATCTTCTCTTGCCGATTCATTTCGAGTGGGAAATGTACTTAAAAATGGAATTCCGGTTGCTCTAGTAGGTGAAACAAATGTTGGAAAATCAACACTACTTAACTTGTTGCTCAACGAGGATAGAGCCATTGTGTCTGATATTCACGGCACTACCCGCGACGCGATTGAAGAAACTGTGGACATTGAAGGAATCACATTCCGCTTTATTGATACTGCAGGTATTCGAAATACCGATGATACGGTGGAAAATATGGGAATTGAGCGCACGTATCAAAAGATTGAGCAATCAGATATTGTGCTTTGGCTGATTGATTGTACGCAGGTAAGCGAACATATCGAATGGCTGACCGAACGAATTTCTAAGCGTGCCGAAGGGAAAAAGATAATTCTTGTTTTCAACAAAATAGATAAATTAGCAGATGATGAAAAAGAGGTGATTGCTGAAATTTTTGAGCAGTTTGAAGGGGAGCGCGTTTATATTTCAGCCAAAAAGAAAATCAATACAGATAACTTAAAAAAAGCGCTTGTAATGGCATCTCAAGTGAAATCCATTCAATCTGGTGATGTGATTGTAAGCAATATTCGTCATTACGAAGCTTTGAAAAAGACTCATAATGCTATTTTGAGAGTTATTCAAGGGCTAAATTCCCATATTTCAAGCGATTTCCTTAGCCAAGATATTCGTGAATGCATCTACCATATTGGAGAAATTACCGGACAAATCACAACGGACGAAATATTGGGGAATATCTTTTCGAAATTTTGTATCGGGAAGTAAAGTGTTAATTATTAGCATTATAAGTAGTTGCCAACAATTAATTACAATCCGCTAAACATCATTAGCGGATTTTTTATTTTTAAAAATTGTTTTTGTGTATAGTTTTTAATAATAAAAGGACAATTTGAAAGTTGATGGGTTAAAAAAAGAACAAAAAAAGGCTGTCTTTGTGTGAGACAGCCTTATCTACATTTTAAAAACTAATTAGTCAACTGCAACGGCAGCTGAATCTGCAATAGCGTTCAAAGTTGAATCAGCTACTTCCGTTGTGTCTATTTCAACTACTTCTGTAACTACACTATCAACAACAGCTTCTTCATTATTTTCTGTTTGAGCCGGCTTGTTACAAGCAACAAACATTGATGCTACAGCGAATAATACAAATAATTTCTTCATTTTTTTAAATCCTTTAAAAATTTAACATGTTATATTTTATTCAAATCAAAAATCGGTGCAAAGATATATTAATATTTTGATATAACATTAATATTTTTGATTTATTTTTTATTATTTTTCACTTTTCAGTTTAAAATCTACAAAATAGCATAATAAAAAACGACTCTATAAGCTACTAAAAATTGACAAAATACCATGTAGAATAGTTGTATTTGTCATTTCTTGATTGTTTTAGTATTTTTTTAATATTTCAATATTATTTGCCACTGATAATTTTTTAAATGATGAAAAGAATGAGTATTTTTGCATTTCATTAATTAAAAAACAATAAAATTATGAGACTTATCATTCAACCCGACTATCAGAATATCTCTGAATGGGCAGCTAATTACATCGCATCTAAACTTATTGCAGCTAATCCGACAAAAGAAAATCCGTTTGTACTTGGGCTTCCTACCGGTTCATCTCCACTTGGTACTTACAGACATTTGATAAAACTTAATAAAGAAGGCATTATTTCGTTTGAAAACGTAATTACCTTTAATATGGACGAATATGTTGGTTTGCCTAAAGAACATCCACAAAGCTACTATACATTTATGTGGACAAATTTTTTCAATCATATCGACATCAAGCCTGAGAATGCTCATATACTTAATGGTGTGGCAGAAGATTTGGAGGCCGAGTGTGCTGCTTACGAGGCTAAAATGAGAGAAGTTGGTGGAATAGACCTGTTTCTAGGAGGCATAGGACCTGATGGACACATCGCTTTCAACGAGCCCGCATCTTCTTTAAGTTCACGCACGCGTCAAAAAACATTGACAACTGATACAATGATTGCCAATTCGCGCTTTTTCGACAATGATGTGAATAAAGTGCCAAAAACCGCTCTTACGGTGGGTGTAGCTACTGTGATGGATGCCAAAGAAGTGGTAATTTTGGTAAACGGTCATGGCAAAGCACGTGCATTGCGCCATGCTGTGGAAGAACCAATCAATCACATGTGGACTATCAGTGCCTTGCAGATGCACCCCAAGGGAATTATCGTTTGCGATTATGATGCTTGTGCCGAATTAAAAGTGGGAACGTATAAATATTTCCTGGATATTGAAAAAGACAGACTTGATCCCAATAGTTTGATTTGACAATAGAAAAAATGCTGCTTCCGTGTCAGGGGCAGCATTTTTATTTAAGAAACTATCATTTTTTTGAGTATAAAGTTTTTTTCATAAATGGTTTTTTGTAGTTTTGTAAATTGTTTGTAAGAAAATATAAAACCTGAATAATTATGTCAGAGATAGTAGGTCGCATTTCGCAGATCATCGGTCCGGTGGTGGACGTATATTTTGATTTGAAAGCAAAGGACGAGGCTCAACTTCCGGCTATTCATGATGCCTTATACATAGCTCGTGGAGATGGAAAACAATTGGTGGTAGAAGTGCAGCAGCATATCGGCGAAAACACAGTTCGCACTGTTGCGATGGATTCCACCGACGGGTTGAGACGTGGGCTGCCGGTTAAAGCCTTGGGAAGTCCGATAACCATGCCTGTGGGTGAACAAGTGAAAGGACGGCTGATGAATGTGATAGGTGAATCGATTGACGGGATGAGACCACTTGACCGTAAAGGAGCGTATCCCATACATCGTGATCCACCAAAGTTTGAAGACCTTTCTACTACAACCGAAGTGCTTTTCACAGGTATTAAAGTTATCGACTTGATTGAACCTTACGCCAGAGGTGGTAAAATTGGACTTTTCGGTGGAGCCGGAGTAGGTAAAACTGTGCTTATTCAGGAGTTAATCAATAATATTGCTAAAGGACGTAGCGGTTTTTCGGTCTTTGCCGGTGTGGGAGAGCGTACCCGCGAGGGGAACGACTTGCTTCGTGAGATGATTGAATCGGGTGTGATTCGTTATGGCGAAGAATTTAAGAAAAGCATGGAGCAGGGAAACTGGGATTTGTCGAAAGTGGACTACGACGAAGTGGCGAAATCGCAAGCAACATTGATTTTCGGGCAGATGAATGAACCCCCCGGAGCACGTTCATCCGTAGCTCTTTCCGGCTTGACGGTTGCAGAATCATTCCGTGACGGAGTAGGAGAAGATAAAAAAGGGAACGATATCCTGTTTTTTATTGATAACATATTCCGCTTTACGCAGGCGGGTTCTGAAGTCTCTGCGCTTCTCGGGCGTATGCCTTCTGCCGTTGGTTATCAACCCACCCTTTCTACCGAAATGGGTGCCATGCAGGAGCGGATTACTTCTACAAAATACGGTTCTATCACGTCAGTGCAGGCTGTTTATGTGCCTGCTGACGACTTGACCGACCCGGCACCGGCTACTACGTTCTCGCACTTGGATGCAACAACGGTTCTTAGTCGTAAGATTGCTGAACTTGGTATTTTCCCGGCAGTGGATCCGCTGGATTCTACATCGCGCATTCTAAATCCCGCAATTATAGGTGAAGACCATTATACTACAGCGCAACGGGTAAAACAGATACTACAACGAAACAAAGAACTTCAAGATATTATTTCCATTCTCGGCATGGAAGAGCTTTCTGACGAGGATAAAATCACTGTAAACCGCGCCAGAAAAATTCAACGTTTCCTGTCGCAGCCTTTCTACATGGCTTCTCAGTTTACTGGTTTGCCGGGTGTAATGGTGCCAATAGAGGAAACTATCCGCGGCTTTAAGATGATTTTGGATGGTGAACTGGATGAATATCCTGAAATGGCATTCTTAAATGTGGGTGTAATTGACGAGGCGATAGAAAAAGGAAAGAAATTATTGGCTCAAGCAAAGCAGTAAATTTTCATGAAACTTGAAATTATAACACCTGAACAAATAGTTTTCTCGGGAGAGGTAAGTTTAGTTACAGTTCCGGGTACAAAAGGGCGTTTTACTATTCTTGAACATCATGCTCCGATTATTTCGAGCTTGGATGCGGGGATAATAACCTATCGAGTGGATGGAAATGATGTAAACATACAGTCGGGTGGGGGATTTTTGGAAATGAGTAATAATCTGATTTCAATAGCAGTAGAATCGATTGATGAATAAAGCAATACGTTTGATATGGATAATGGGCGGAGCATTTGTAGCCGTGTCGCTGTTAGCTTATCTGATCTTTTATTTAATTGGAATTCAGCATTTGCCTGACAATTTTTGGGTTGTGCCGATGTTTTTTTTGCTGCTTACATTGGTGTTGGGATTGATTGTAAAAAAGTATTCCGCAGAGCGAAAAGACATTTCTATCGGAAATATTCTCGGAATCAGGGTGTTTTTTATCAGCTTTATTGCGGTCGTTTTAATCATTAATATTTTGATTGACAGACTTCATGTTTTATCATTGGCAGTGTTGTTTGTCGTGTTTACGTTACTGTTTTCTTATTTTGAAACAAAAGTACTCTTGATGTTAAATAAAAAGGATTATTAAAAAAAGTACTATATGCCGTTAAAAAATAGATCCTATTTTGCGCTTATCTTGCTGCTTATTTTCACAATGAGCATGGGGGCGTTACGCGCAGAAGAGCAAGAAAAAAAGTCATTTGATATTAAAGAGATGATTTTTACGCATGTGCTTGACTCATACGAATGGCATATTATGACAATCGGAAAAAAAAACATTTCCATTCCGCTTCTTATAATTGTGAAAGGTGAAGATGGATGGCATGCCTTTTCTTCTTCAAAATTGCGGGATGGACAACAATACAACGGTTTTTATTTGTCTAAGGAAGGAAAAAACAAGGGAAAAGTAGTAACAAAAAATCAAGCCGGTGAAGAAATGCGACCGAAACTGGATATTTCCTTTACTAAAAATGCGGCATCTATTATTATTGCAAGCATTGCGTTGATAATAATTATGCTTAGCATAGCCGCTCAGTACAAAAAAGACCCGATTCGTCCGATGAAAGGATTTGGTGGCGCCATTGAGCAACTTACGATGAGTGTTTATAATGACGTTATAAAGCCAAATATCCCAAATGATTATCAGAAGTTTGCACCTTATCTGCTCACGGTTTTTTATTTTATTTTCTTGAATAATTTGTTGGGATTAATTCCTTTGTTCCCCGGTGGAGCCAATGTTACCGGCAACATTGCGGTAACCCTTATACTTGCATTGTTAACGTTTATCATTACCAACGTTTTTGGGAAAAAAGAATATTGGAAGGAGATTTTTTGGCCCGATGTGCCTGTGTTTTTAAAAACACCCCTTTTCCCGCTGATGCAGTTTATTGAGTTTATCGGGATGTTGACTAAGCCTTTTGCACTAACTATTCGTCTCTTTGCCAATATGTTGGCAGGACACATGATTGTGCTGGTATTGATGGGCTTGATATTTATATTTTACATCATGATGGGAGTCGGAGGAGCGTTAGGAATTTCTGTTATCTCTATTGCATTTGGCATTTTTATGCTTCTTCTTGATGTGTTAGTTTCGTTTATCCAGGCATATGTGTTTACGATACTCTCAGCAATATTTATAGGTATGGCAAGACCGGAGGAGCGTCAAGTTCAAAAGTCAAACTAATATTTTGAAATAATTTTAGGATAAAATATTTTTATAAACAATTTTAAAAAAACATCTTATGTTACTAAGCATTTTATTACAAGTAGCGGCATCAGCCGGATTAACAAATTTTGGAGCTGCAATAGGAGCGAGCATCGCAGTAATTGGTGCAGGACTCGGTATCGGTAGAATTGGTAGCCAAGCCATGGATGCCATTGCACGACAGCCTGAAGCTGCCGGCGATATTCGTTCGAGCATGATTGTTGTTGCGGCTCTTATTGAAGGAGTAGCCTTCTTAGCAGTAATTGTTTGTGCATTAGCTATTTTCATAAAATAATATGGAACTTTTCACACCTGAGGTTGGGTTACTTTTCTGGATGCTTATCCCTTTTCTCGTGGTTTTTTATGTGTTGGCTAAATATGCTTGGCCTGCCATATTAAAAGGCGTTGAGAAGCGGAATCAGTTTATTGACGAATCGCTGATTGCGGCGCGTCAAGCCAAGGATGAACTTGCCCGCGTGAAAGCCGATAGTGATGCAATACTTGAGCAAGCACGTATTGAACAGGCAGCAATCCTTGCCGAAGCGGCAAAATCGCGCGACAAAATTCTGGAAGTAGCGAAGGATAAAGCCGGAGAAGAAGCCACCAAAATTATTGCAAGTGCACGCGAACAAATCAATTTGGAGAAAGAAGATGCCATCCGCCAGATAAGACGTGAAGTGGCAATACTTTCCGTTGATATTGCTGAAAAAGTGTTGCGCGACAACTTGAATGAAAAAGAAAGCCAAATGAATATGATAGACCGACTACTGGACGAAATCAATCTTGGTTAAGCAGCTCATCGGGATTAATATCCGAAAAATATGCTTTCTTTATTGCTAATTTGCTAAAAATCAATCTATAAACAATGAATGCCGGACTTATATCAGCCAGATATGCAACAGCTTTGCTCGGATTTGCTAAAGAAACAAATTCGTTGGAAGAAGTGTATGCTGAAGCAAAATTGCTTACGCTTATGTTTTCAAAAATGAGCGAGTTAAGACATATGCTTGAAAATCCGGTTGTTCCCCATAATGAAAAACGAGCATTAATTCTGAATGCTGCTGGTGGGGATGTGAGTCAGGCTTTTCGTGTTTTTACAGATTTATTGTTAAAAAATAAGCGCGAAAGTCAGATTCAGAATATCATGTTGAAATTCATTGATCTTTACCGCGCACAAAAAAATATTCGACATGGAGTGCTCACAACAGCCCATGAAGTGGATGAAGCAACGGAAAAACGATTGATTCATTTAGTGACAAATCAGGTCGGCGGAACATTAGAGCTTGAAAAAATAGTAGACCCTGAGATATTGGGCGGTTTCAAACTCGAGGTGGACCATGTGCGCTGGGATGCAAGTATTTCCAGCCAGTTAAAACGGATAAAAAACGAGTATATCGAAAGAAACCGAAGGATAGTTTGATGTAGATTTTTAACTAATTTGGTAATTAAGCTTTCTAACATCAATCGAAAATTGTAAATCGAAAATATAAAAATGTCAGATAAAATAAAAGTTAGCGAAGTTTCTGAAATTTTACGTTTGCAGCTTAAGGGAATCGACAGCGGTATCCAATTTGATGAAATTGGTACGGTGTTGCAAGTAAGTGACGGTGTAGTACGTATTTACGGCTTGCAAAATGCTGAATCCAACGAACTGCTTGAATTCGAAAACGGCATTCAAGCCATCGTCATGAACTTAGAAGAGGATAACGTGGGGGCTGTTTTGTTAGGTCCTTCCAGCGAAATCAAAGAGGGCGATACCGTAAAACGCACCAAACGTGTGGCTTCCATTTTTGTGGGAGAAGGTATGCTTGGGCGTGTTATAAATCCGCTTGGGCAAGCCTTGGATGGCCGTGGTAAAGTAGGTGGAGAGTTGCTCGAAATGCCGTTGGAACGCAAAGCCCCGGGGGTAATTTACCGCCAGCCGGTGAATCAGCCTTTGCAAACAGGCTTGAAGGCGATTGACGCGATGATTCCAATCGGGCGCGGACAGCGTGAGCTTATCATCGGTGACCGCCAGACCGGGAAAACGAGTATTGCTGTTGATACCATCATAAATCAGCGTCGTAATTTTGAAGAGGGTGATCCGATATACTGTGTCTACGTGGCTATTGGTCAAAAAGGCTCAACCGTAGCCAATATTGTACAAACACTTCGTGAACACAACGCGATGGACTACACCATCGTAGTAGCAGCTAATGCATCTGACCCGGCAGCATTGCAGTATTATGCACCTTTTGCAGGCGCTGCCATTGGTGAGTATTTTCGTGATACTGGTCGCCATGCATTGGTTATTTACGATGACCTTTCGAAACAGGCTGTGGCTTATCGTGAGGTTTCGTTGATTTTGCGCCGTCCGTCAGGTCGTGAAGCATATCCGGGTGATATTTTTTACTTGCACTCGCGTTTGTTAGAACGTGCTGCCAAAATTATTAATCAGCAGGAAGTTGCCGAACAAATGAACGACTTGCCAGAAAGTCTCAAAGGCAAGGTAAAAGCCGGTGGTTCGCTTACAGCGTTGCCGGTTATTGAAACACAGGCGGGTGACGTGTCTGCCTATATTCCCACCAACGTTATTTCTATTACTGACGGGCAGATTTTTTTGGACACTGATTTGTTTAATCAAGGCAATCGCCCTGCTATTAACGTGGGAATTTCGGTATCACGTGTTGGTGGAAATGCTCAGATTAAAGCGATGAAAAAAGTGGCAGGTACGCTGAAAATCGACCAAGCTCAATTCCGTGAATTGGAAGCGTTTACGAAGTTTGGAAGCGATATGGATCCGGTAACAGCGATGACCATTGACAAAGGTCAAAAAAACACCAAACTGCTTGTTCAGCCGCTTCATAAGCCGATGCCGGTGGAAAAACAGGTTGCAGTGCTTTATTGTGGAACTCACGGATTGCTTTCAAAAGTGCCGCTTGATAAAGTGGATGACTTTGAAAAAGAATTTTTGAACACACTTGAAATGCTTCATCAGGAAGATGTACTGGATGTGATTAAAAAAGGTGTGATTGATGATAATGTAACTTCTATTTTGGAAAAGGTAGCCGAAGATGTAGCGGGAAGGCTATAGTTTGTAGTTTTGAGTTAGGAGTTTATAAGTTTTGATAGTCCGATGTCTATTAGTCAAACAATCTGATAAATGGCTTCATTAAAGGAAATAAAATCGAGAATACAATCTGTAAAATCAACGCAGAAAATCACATCTGCGATGATGATGGTTGCGTCTGCTAAATTGCGTAAAGCGCAAAAGCAGATTGAGAACTTTTATCCTTATGAGCAAAAGATGGGTTACATTCTTACAAATTTTCTGAGTGCCGAAGAGGAAGAGACAACGTCGGTTTTTGCAGTACAAAGAGAAGTGCAACGTGTGGCGATTGTTGTGTTTTCTTCAAATTCAAGTTTATGTGGCAGTTTCAATTCTAACGTTGCCAGAAAACTGACTACAGCCGTTGAAAACTACAAAAATTTGGGAAAAGAGAATATCTTGATATTTCCAATTGGGAAAAAAATTAGGCAAGTTGTAAAAAAATTAGGTTTCCCTGTTGTGGAAAATTTTGACGATATGGCAGATACGCCTAATTATAAGGCATCGCAAAAGCTTGCGGACAGATTGATGGATAGTTTCCTGAAAAATGATGTAGATAAAGTGGAATTAATTTACCACCATTTCAAAAGTAAAAGTTCACAGGTTTTAGTTCAAAATACGTTTTTACCAATTGAATTAGATGCTTTAAGCAAACCATCAGCAGATGCACCTAACATAAATCACTATTATTTGATAGAACCGGATAGAGAAGCTATAATTAAGGAGTTGATTCCTTTGGTGATTCGCTTAAAACTTTACACGGCATCTCTCGATTCTGCAGCATCAGAACATGCTGCACGTGCCATTGCCATGCAAATAGCTACCGATAACGCAGATGATTTATTGCAAGAGCTTGATTTACAGTATAACAAATCTCGTCAGCAAGCCATTACGAACGAATTATTGGACATTATCGGAGGCTCGTTTGGGCAGGAGTAGGAGAGGTGAAAACAATAGTAGAAGGCAGGTTAAAAGAAATTTTATCTTGCTTTTTGTTTTTTTAATTTTTGTATATCTTGAAAATATCTTAACTTTGCAGTCCGTTTGAATAAAACGTAGGGCCCATAGCTCAGCTGGTTAGTAGCACCTGACTCATAATCAGGGGGTCACTGGTTCAAGTCCAGTTGGGCCCACTAAGTTATAAATTAAGGTTTTGCACAGAAAGTGTGAAGCCTTTTTCTTTCTTACTTATGTTGGGGTGTTAATGAGCAACAAACATAGTGTTAGGTTTTTGGGACTACTGTATTTTTTCCTAAGCCATTAGCTCTAATAAGATTTGCAAGAAAAATTGCTATCTTTGCGCAACGTTTATTAAAAACAATCAATAGCAAGTTAAAAGCAATGAATTTAAAAAACACCATCACTACTTTAATTTTCGATTTGGGCGGGGTGATTGTAAATCTGGATTGGAATCTTTGCATCAATAACTTTAAAAAAATAGGGGTAAAAAACATGGATTCGCTTGTCAGCACCACGCTTCAGAAAGATTTTATCTTACAGTATGAGCGGGGTGAAATTTCAAGCGACGAGTTTCGTGCAGAGATTAGAAAATTTTCCACAGAAACCGTGTCTGACGAACAGATAAATTATGCATGGAATTCGTTACTCGTGGATGTGTCGGAAGAAAAATTACGCCTGTTATTGGACTTGAAAAAGAAATACCGCGTACTTATGCTCAGCAATACGAACGAGCTTTCATTTGAACATTGCAGAAAAAATTTCTTCAATCGAGATGGGTACCAAATAGAAGATTATTTTGATAAATGCTACCTTTCGTACAAGATGGGAACCAACAAGCCGGAGCCGGAAATTTTTGAAGCTTTGCTGAAAGATGCCGGATTGAAAGCCGAAGAGTGCTTGTTTCTGGACGATGGAATTCATAATGTAAAAGCTGCAAATGCGTTGAATTTCAATGCGGAATATGTCAAACCGTATTCAAGCATAGAAGAGTGGGAATTTCTGAAAAAAATCCAATAGAATAAAAATCCGAACACGAAGAAAACTTCCTGAAATTAAAAGTCTGAAATGTTAATTTTCAAACACAATGATGCTGTCCCTTGGGATAAATGTGTGGCTACCATGGGTTTTTTTGACGGAGTGCATGGCGGACATCGTTTTCTTCTAAACGAAGTGAAAAAGGAAGCCCGACGGTTGCAGCACGTTTCGGTAGCTGTAACATTCAGTGAACATCCGCGTAAAATCTTAAAAAGTGAATTTCAGCCCCGACTGCTTACCACATTGAACGAAAAACTTGAGCTATTTGAATCTACAGGGATTGATGCGTGTGTTGTGCTTGATTTTTCTATAGCGATGTCGCGACTTTCAGCACAAGAGTTTATTGAAAAAATACTGTTTGATAGATTGAAAGTCAGTACTTTATTTGTGGGCTATGACCATCGGTTTGGGCACAACAGAGAAGAAGGTTTCGATGAATATAAACTTTACGGTGCTCGGTTGGGAATGAACGTTATTCAGGCGGAAAAATTCACATTTGAGAGTGACGAACATTTTAGCAGTTCGAGAATCAGGAAAGCACTCACAGTTGGAGATATTGCATTGGCAAACATGCTTTTAACCTATCCTTATGCCTTTGTGGGAAAAGTAATTGGCGGGTATAAAAAAGGAAGGACCATAGGTTTCCCTACTGCTAACCTTCGGCTTGAAAACAAGGAAAAAATTATTCCGGCTGTGGGAGTTTACGCCGTACGTGTGTACGTGAAAGACCGTGCATACCAAGGAATGATGAATATCGGATACCGACCTACCTTTTCTTCAGATAATCAGTTAAATATGGAAGTCCACATCATTGATTTTAATGCTGATATTTACGACCAGTCGATTAAAATAGAATGCATCAGTCGTATTCGTGATGAGAAAAAATTTAACGGTGTGGATGAACTGGTTAAACAACTAAAAAAGGACCGCGAAACGGTTCGGAAATTGTTAAGCTGACGACCTGACAAACTCATTTTAAGAAAATAAGTCTTAAATTTTAGGCTAATGTGTAATAATTTGCATATTTTTGTGAATCAAATTAATAAAAACAACTCAAAAAATACTGAATACAAATGAAAAAACTAGTTTTAATCATGATGATTGCATCGATTATTGTAGGCTGTACAGGGAAATCCGGCAAGTCGGATAATCCATTTTTTCAAGCCTACACCAACGAGTATGAAGCTCCGCCTTTTGAAAAAATCAAAAACGAACATTATATGCCTGCCTTCGAAGAAGGAATTAAGCTGCATCAGGCTGAAATTGACAGTATTGCCAATAATTCCGAGGCACCTACTTTTGCTAACACCATTGAAGCGTTGGAGTACAGTGGTGAACTGCTGAATAAAGTTGCATTGGTTTTCTATAACCTGCAATCGTCTGAAACTAACGATGAAATGAACAAAATTGCGCAGGAAATTACACCTAAACTGACCGAGCATAGTGATAATGTTTACCTGAATGATAAACTGTTTCAGCGTGTGAAAGCCATTCAAAGCGAAGTAGAAACGCTTGGTCTTAACCCTGAGCAAGAGCGCGTTTTGGATAAAATCTACAAACGTTTTATTCGCAGCGGCGCTGATTTGAACAACGAACAAAAAGCAGAACTTCGTGAAATTAACAAAGAATTAAGTTCATTGGAACTGACTTTCGGACAAAATATTTTGGCAGAAACAAATGCCTATCAAAAGTTTGTAACCGACAAAGAAGATTTAAAAGGGCTGCCCGAAGGCGTTATTCAGGCTGCCGCCGAAGCTGCGAAAGAAAAAGGCAAAGACGGCCAGTGGTTGTTTACTGTATCAAAAACCAGCTTTATCCCTGTGCTTCAGTATGGCGAAAACCGTGAATTGCGTAAAGAACTGCTTTTGGCTTATGTAAATCGTTGTGACAACAACAACGAGTACGACAACAAAGAAGTTATCAATAAAATTATGAAACTTCGGGTGAAAAAAGCTAATTTGCTCGGCTTTGAAAGTCCCGCTGCATTTATCTTGGATAACACGATGGCTAAAACGCCCGATGCTGTTTACAGTTTTCTGAATCAAGTTTGGACGCCGGCGGTAGCTAAAGCAAAAGCTGAAGCAGCTGAACTTCAAAAGCTGATGGATGCCGAAGGTAAAGGCGAAAAACTCGAACCTTGGGACTGGTGGTATTACACCGAAAAACTTCGCAAAGAGAAATTTGACTTGGACGAAGAAGAACTACGTCCGTATTTCAAATTGGAAAACGTACGTAAAGGGGTATTTGATTTAACTACGAAATTATACGGACTTCATTACGAGAAACTGGAAGGAATGCCCGTTTACCACAAAGATGTGGAAGTTTTCAAAGTAACTGACGACGAAGGAAAATTGATTGGAATTTTATATACCGACTATTTCCCGCGTCCCGGCAAAACAGTTGGCGCTTGGATGAGCAACTTCAAGGAGCAATATATTAAAGATGGCGTAAATCACCGCCCGATTATTGTGAACGTGGGTAATTTCACCCGCCCGACTTCCGACAAACCGTCGCTGATGACGATGGATGAAGTTGAAACATTATTCCACGAATTTGGACACGCGCTTCACGGCTTGCTGGCCAATTCCACGTATCCTTCGCTTTCGGGTACCAACGTTTCGCGCGATTTTGTGGAGCTGCCTTCGCAAGTGATGGAAAACTGGTGCTGGGAGCCCGAAGTGATGAAAACTTATGCTTTCCATTACGAAACAGGGGAAGTGATGCCGCAAGAATTGATGGATAAAATCCAAAAAGCAGGAACATTCAATCAAGGTTTCGTAAACACCGAATTGCTTTCAGCTTCGCTTCTTGATATGGATTATCATGTGAAAAAGGATACAGCTGATATCGATGTAACGGCATTTGAGAAGGCGAGCATGGACAAAATTGGTATGATACCGGAAATCATTGTTCGTTACAAGAGCCCGATTTTCAAGCATATTTTTGAAGGCGGATATTCTGCCGGATATTACAGCTACACGTGGGCTGCCGTGCTAGATGCTGATGCTTTCCAAGCTTTCAAGGAAACCGGCGATATTTTTAATAGAGAAGTAGCTGAATCGTTCAAAAAGAATATCCTTGAAAAAGGGGACAGCGAAGAACCGATGAAGCTTTATCGTGCATTCCGCGGTGCTGATCCAACTCCCGATGCATTGTTGACAAAACGTGGGTTGAAATAAAATTTAAGAGCGGATTATTGATTTTTTAGGTAGAGGCGTTGTTTTCAGCGTCTCTATCGATTTTAAAAAATCTATCATTTTTACAAAATCATTCCTTCCTATCCTTTTTTTTCTTACTTTTGTTGATTCAAAGCAAAAGCCCATGAAAATTAATTTACAGCCTATTATTTCACCTACTATACCGATGACAATCCTTTATTACGTGATTTTCTTCGGCATATACATGGGTTTTTATTGGCTGTATGATTTTCCGCAAGTTATACATGGGCATATCGGTCCTTTTGCTGAAACACTATTACCGTCCAAATCATTAATAGCAAATTTGGTTACATTTGGTATTATCGTTCTCAATTCAATGATTATTGCTCAGATGAATAATCGGTTTGCAATCATTAGAACACGCACCTATTTACCAACCTTTATTTATCTTTTACTCTCCGTTTGTTGGCTGCCTGCTTACGGTAATTATGTGGCAGCGTTGGGGGCAACTTTTGCATTGCTGGCGCTTTACTTAAGTTTGGGGATGTATAAGGACAAAAGGAGTGTAGAGCAAGCATTTCTTAGTTTTTTCTTTTTAGCATTGAGTTCTTTTTTGATTCCTGAGTTTGCGGTGTTGGCGGTAGTATTTTGGTTAGGTTTTGCTTTTTTAAATTGTTTTTCAGGAAAGGTGTTCTTTGCTTCCATTTTTGGGTTTATTACTCCTTGGACGCTCTTTTTTTCGTCATTGATATTTATTTTTGGACATACAGATATTTTGCCCGAAGTGCAGGAGTTTGTTACGAACTATTCCTTATTAAACTATCGAAACATTCCGACATTTATATATGTGGCTATAATGTTTTTTGTGCTAATCACATCATTGATTCAAATTTCTGCAAACAATAGACAAGATAGTATTCAAACGCGAAACATGCTTAGCTTTATTAAGATATTAATGTTTGCCGTGATACTTCTTATCTTATTTCGCCATAGTAGTTTTGTTTCGTATATGCCTTTCGCCGC
This sequence comes from Bacteroidales bacterium, assembly GCA_012518275.1. Taxonomy (GTDB): domain Bacteria; phylum Bacteroidota; class Bacteroidia; order Bacteroidales; family Paludibacteraceae; genus UPXZ01. The sequence continues at coordinate 19,695 of JAAYSS010000001.1, read as the reverse complement.
CCTTTTATTTGCGATGTTGTCAGCCTATATTTTTACACTTCTCAAAAAACAATTTAATTCCATTATTTTCATTGTGCTCTGTGCGGTGAATTTTATATTTGCATTTTATTTGCTAATTATTTAGTTGTATGATTGAGTTTGCCGAATGGGGATACTACGGGTTGTTTTTGGCTTCTTTTTTAGCGGCTACAGTTGTTCCGTTCAGCTCTGAAGTTATTTTTTCTGCAATGGTGTTAGGTGGAAAGCTCAACCCTTGGACGTGCGTTTTCGTGGCAACAGCGGGCAATTGGGGTGGGGGAATGACCAGTTATTACATCGGCAGATTAGGAAAATTAGAGTGGATAGAAAAATATCTTCGCATAAAAAAAGAAAAACTGGATGAATTTATAGCCAAATTTCACCGTTACGGCGAATGGTTTGTCTTCTTCTCTTTTGTCCCGTTCATTGGAGATGTTATAGCTGTTGCGGCAGGATTTCTTCGTGGCAGATGGGATGTTGTTGCCTTCGCCATGCTACTCGGAAAGTTTGTTCGTTACGTAATTTGGATGTATATCAACGGACTTTTCTTGTAGTTTTGTAATAAATTCTTAATTCAATTGTATTCAAAATGTAATATCTATGTAATATCTTTGCCGTTACTTTGCATCATAAATTTGTGAGAATAGAAAAATGAAAAAATTATTATTTTTAACCATTGTTACGTTGGTTAGTTTTTCGTTAAATGCAACTAACAAGGCAAAAGCTGAACCCGAGATTAAGTCGGAAGTTTCAGTAGAGAGTGTGATGACGCTACATGGACTGGTGATTGATCATGTTACGAATGAAACATTGCCCGGTGCAATTGTAACTGTTGACGGTGAAACGGTTTATACAGATTTAGATGGAAATTTTATTCTGAAAAATGTAAAGCCCGGGAAAGTAAAATTGACCGTAAGCATGATATCGTATGCCGATCAGATGATTGAAATTGATTCCAAAGAAGTTTCAAAAATTAATATAAAGTTGAAACAAATTTAGAGTTTTTCAAAAGGTATTTTAGAAAGCATCTCAACTTTCGGGTTGAGGTGCTTTTTTGTTTTAAAATAAATAGATTTTATAGGTTTTTTGAGAAAAATTATATATATTGTGAATTTGTCATATATTTGTAATACATATTACATGTAATCGAAATATAAAACAAGTTACTTTGTAGTGAAATTAGTGTTAAGTTTTAGTTATGAACCTTATTTTTGGAATTTGTTCAACAAAATTTTATTAAAGCAGAGCTACTATTTTCAACATTAATTTTTGAATTAACTTTTTATTTTTATCAAAATGGATCCATACAAAGTTTTAGTCGTTGACGACGAAGAAGATTTATGTGAAATTTTACAGTTTAATCTCGAAACCGAGGGTTATCAAGTAGATGTGGCTTATTCAGCAGAAGAGGCATTAAGGAAAGATATTTCACAGTACAATCTACTCCTTTTAGATGTGATGATGGGTGAAATTTCAGGATTTAAAATGGCACGAATGCTTAATGAAGATCCTAAAACGACGAATATCCCCATTATTTTCCTGACGGCAAAAGATACGGAAAATGACCGTCTGACAGGGTTTAACATCGGTGCAGATGATTATATCTCAAAACCTTTTTCAATTCGTGAAGTCCTTGCACGCGTGAGAGCTGTGTTGCGAAGGATAGAAACAGCTTCGGAACAGTCAGATAAAGAAGAGCTTAGGCATGAGGGCTTGATAATGAATGTTAATAACAAAAAAGTAACGTTGGATGGTAAAGAAGTTTCTTTCACGAAAAAAGAATTTGAAATATTGAAACTTTTCCTTGAAAATAAAAATCGAGTTTTTACGCGTGAAGAGATACTTTCAAGGGTTTGGTCGAATGATGTTGTGGTACTTGACCGCACTATAGACGTGAATATTACTCGATTGAGAAAAAAAATAAAACATTACGGAAAGCAGATTGTTACTAGATTAGGTTACGGATATTGCTTTGAAGGATAATTCAGGTTTTGAGTTGAGGAAATATTGACTATCCTTTTTTAAAAAAATAAAACTGAAAATATGAGAGAAGGTGAGTATGCGTTTATACCATAAATTATTCCTTTATTTCTTTCTGCTGATTCTTTTTCTGATGGCGAGTATCACGTTTGTGCAGTACAAGCGTGAACAGAATATGCATGCCGTTCAGCTCGATGCCCAGCTTCAGAAGTATAACTCTCTCGTAGCTAATTTTTTAACAGAACGTGAGCTGCATCCAGATACACTGGGACAATTTGTTGCATTATTTCCGGAAACAGAATTGCGGGTAACGATAACCGATGCACAGGGAAATGTTCTTTTTGATTCATCAGTGACTGAAAGCGAAAAACTGGAGAATCACAGCAGTAGACCCGAGTTTATCATAGCAAGGAAGAAAGGTTCAGGCAGGGCGATTCGTTTATCGGCTACCACGGGCAAGGATTATTTTTACTACGTTACAAAATTCCCCGATTACTATGTGCGGAGCGCTCTTCCGTACAACGTAGAATTACGAAGCCTGCTGAAGGTAAATTCATTCTTTTTCTATTTCATGGTAACCATACTGATATTGGCTCTCTTGACATTTTATTTAATTACTAGGAACTTTACAAAAACCATTGACCGAATGCGTATTTTTACCGAGAAAGCCAAAAATGGGGAGGAACTCATCACTGATGTAGAATTTCCAAAAGATGAACTCGGCGAAATAAGCAGCAATATGGTTATGCTGTATAAGCAGTTAGCTAAAACAAAAGATGAGGTAAACAACGAGCGTGAAAAACTCATCAACCACCTTTATATTTCACAAGAAGGTCTGGGAATTTTTTCTGAAGATAAAAAGGAAGTGCTTACAAATCAAGTTTTTATCCAATATGCCGGATTTCTATCAGATAAAAATGAAGCAACTTCAGATGAAATTTTTAATGTACCCGAATTAGCGGAAATCAACGCCTTCATTGATGAAAATAAAATAAATAGACAGATGCGCCGAAAAGAGATGACAATAGAGAAAGATAGTCGTTTCTTTTTTGTGCAGTGCATTGTTTTTCAGGATAATACATTTGAAATTTCGATTAATGACGTAACTGCACAAGAGCATGAAAATGAGTTGAAACGTGAGATTACTCAGAATGTTTCGCATGAGTTGAAAACCCCCGTAAGCACTATTATGGGCTATATGGAGAGCATACTCGATAATCCCGATTTGCCTAAGGAGCGACAAGCTTTTTTTATCGAACGGTCGTTTCAGCAGGCGCAGCGGTTGAGTGTACTGTTGCAGGATATTTCTACTCTGAATAGGCTTGATGAGAAAGAAAAAGTGATTGATAAAGAAGTGTGCAACCTAAATTATATTTTACAAGAAGTGCTTAAAGACGTTGCGCTCGAAATTGAAGATAAAGGCTACAAGGTAAATCACAATTTCCACAATGGATTGGAAATTAAAGGTAACCATTCGCACATTTACTCCATTTTTAGAAATCTAATAGACAACGCATTAGCTTATGCAGGTGTAAATGTACAGATTGATATTAACTGCTATCGAGAGGATGATAGGTTTTACTATTTTACATTTTCCGACAATGGGGTAGGAGTGAGTGAAGAGCATCTTAACCGCTTGTTTGAACGCTTCTATCGTGTGGATAAAGGGCGTAGCAGAAAGATGGGAGGTACCGGACTCGGACTTGCCATTGTGAAAAATTCCGTTATCTACCACAAAGGAACCATTACAGCCAAAAATACACCGGGTGGGGGACTCACTTTTGTGTTTTCCTTGAAGAAGTATTAGTTTTCTAAGGTGTTGAAATTTAAAAAAAGTTTAAACAGTTGAATTTAAGCCTTTTTGTATAATATATGATGAGAGTCTCTTTCACCATGATTTTGATGCATTTAAAAACAACGTTAAATGTGGAATATCTTTGAAAGCAGCGGTAATAGAGCTTCTCGGATATTTCTCGGTGAAATCATATGTTTACCTACCATAGAAAAACTTTTGGCAGGGTCATACAACTTTTCGAAACGTTCCTTGTAAGAAAACAGTTCATCGTCAGTAGCAAAAAGCGCATAGGTAAGTGTTTTTTCTTCGGCTGAAATTTCCCGATTTTCCAATTGCCTATATTTCTCAAAATCTACTTCGCTGATTTTCTCTAAAATCTCTTGCCTGAAAATATCCGATGGAACCATTGCGGGATTCATCAACACCTTTTTAACTCCCGGTACCTGCATGGCAGTAAATCCGCCCATGCTGGCACCAATCACCAAATCAATATTGTTTTCCAACACAAGATTCTTTGCTTTTTGGATATTTTGCACCATATTTTCAAATAAAAATAAGTCGTTTGAAAAGCCGGGCATAAAAACGACAGCTTTATCACCTAATTTACGTTGAATTTCATTGCCGGTAATGCTGTTGGCTTTGGCGCCGTAGCCGTGGATATAAAGAATTCTCACCGCCCGGCGGGGAGTGTTTGTAGATGTAGTGCTCATTTAAATTGAATGTAGAAAATTTTACAGCGTATAAAGTTGCGAAAAAATTATTGAAACGGCAAAACAAGAAACTTACAACATGAATAACTATATTTTTATCATGAATTAAAAATAAGGATGAAGTGTTTATTTTCTCTCACACAAACCCTAATTTTTTTCTTCTGGTTTTGTTGCTCAGCAGCTCATTATCGCAAAACTTGAAAATAGTTTCCGTAGTTGGTTTTTCTCCGGTAAGGATATTTTCTATAGTATACTTTCGTGCGATATTTTCAATCTGTCCGCCAGAAAAATCGTATTTGTTGGCTAATGTCGTTACTTGATTGTTGTTCAGGCTCGGAATCATAACTTTCCAAATTGATTTTCTGGCTGCTAATTCGGGCTTTTTAAACTCAATCTTGTACAAAAACCTCCTCTCAAAAGCATTATCCAAGTTTTGGGTTAAGTTGGTTGTGGCAATCATTATCCCGTTTAAATCTTCCATTTCTTGTAGGATGATGTTCTGAATGGCATTTTCCATTTTATCAACAGAGTGTTTGGTTTCCATTCTTGTACCAAGCACAGCGTCGGCTTCGTTGAATAGTAAAATTGGGGCTATTTCAGATTTTTTTACTAAAGTTTTGTATCGGTCAAAGACATGTTTGATGTTTTGTTCGCTTTCGCCAACCCACTTGCTTTTTATGTTAGTAACATTAACAGCAAGTATATCTCTACCCGTGTTTTTGGCAATTTGATACACGGTTTCTGTTTTCCCGGTACCGGGTGTGCCATAAAAAAGACCGGTAAATCCACAACGCATACCATTTTCTTTAAGTCTTTTCTGTACATTTTGCAGGTTGTCAGGATGCAGCAGGGCTTCCAGTTGGTTTATTTGCTGCTGCTCTTCTGTGCTATAAAACATAGTTTTACTAACAAGTGAAGCACTTGAAATAAGATTATCCACGTTTTCTATTTTCTCTTCAACTCCCAGTTCTTCCAGAAAGTATTTGTATGCTTTTTGGCTCATTTTATATACAAATTTACCCTGAAAGCCGTTACAATTGGTAGGTTCAATCCAATTATCGACAAGAAGTCTATTCGTACCTTTTCTTAACGTGTTAATAATTGTTCTGTATTCAAAGTCGTTGTGAAAAAACTCATTTAGTGTAAAATCACCAACAGTTTCTACCTCTTCATTTACTACAAACTGCAGAAAAGCAAAAAACAGGTTTAAATCATACATATCATATTTCAGTTTTTGCACCCGTTTCGAGAAATCCAGATGGTTTGTTTCAGAAAGTAAACGGTTAATTTCCTCTGCTAAGTCCTCAAAAGTCAGCAAATCTTCATTTTTATCCGCGAAAAGATTATGTACATGATCCATAAAATCCTGATTCGTAAATTTTGAGAAATCAACTTGCTCAATATTGCGTCCTTCAACAATCGCTTTTATCGTTTTATCTGGAAGTTTGTAGGACTCTTCTCCGCGTTGTCTTTTGCATTTAATCAAACCGCTTTTTTCTAATTCCTGCAATGCGTTTTTATGTTGTAAAAGAAATGTTAATCGGATATCAAGATGACTCGCAAAGTTTGATAAACCGAAGCGCCAGCAATCGAAATTATCTAAAAGTATGGCTAAAAAAACGATGGCTACTTCAGATATATTCAAAATATTTTTCACAAAAAATAAATGTTTCGAGGCTTTTTCAAAAAACTCGTCACTTAATTGAGAACGTTCGGAAAGTTCAACAATTTGTTCGAAATGTTCGAGTAAACTCAACTCTTTTTTTGTGTCAGAAGAATTAGTAATTTCCATAGTTTTTGTGATTTTTATTGCTCCCATAGTTTATATTTGATTATTTTATTGAGTAATTTTTTCTTTTAAATATTTTCTTAATGTTTTAATATACTTACCTATAATAAGCTATATTTCCCTGAAATTATCCGATTTATCGTTTGTCGTCAGTAAAAACGCTCAACGTCACAAAAAATCCTCTAGAAATCAGCTTTAACTTTATAATCTTTTTCAGAATGAAAAAGTCCTTCCGTGTGCCAATCCGTAAGTTTTAGCATTTCATGTTCAAGTGTTTTTACGTCAACTATATCCTGTCAAATCAGGAATTTTGGATGATGAGTGGGGGGATATGAAGTATGAGTCGATGTTTTACTTTTTCCAAAATTACAGATAGATTAAGTTCTTTTCGTCTATAACTTGCTCATTATACAATCGATAGGCAACTAACTTTCCGTTGCGCGCCACGCTGTAATCCAAACAGCAAACATTTGATTTTTGTGGTTTTGGTTCTCCGGTAAGCCAGTAGTGTCCGAAAAATACCATTTTTTCATTTTCCGTGTAAAAATCTGTGCTATGCAAGTCCGCCAATTTTATGGGTTGATGGGGTAATTTTTCGATTTTTTGTACGCTTATAGAATGATAGGTCTCCATGAGCGGATTTGTCCACCATTTAATTCTGAGTTCATTTCGCCAATTCCCGTCTTTGTCTTGAATTGGAGATCCTTTAGGACATTTAAGTTCTTTACCTGTCAAGGTTTCCTTAACTGTCCAAAAAAGTTGAGTTCCTTCTGTTGCCGATTCACGAATCAATTCGTCAGTAAAGCAATTGTTTATCAGTGTTTTACGCAAATAGTCAATATTTTTGTTGTCCCAACAGGCATGAACAGCTCTATATGTTTCGGTTTCTATAAATAATGGCAATGTCTTGAACCATTCGAGATACATTTTCCACTCATTTTGCTGATTCTGAAACTCATTGAGCGTTTCCCGGTGTTGTTTTATGTTTTTTTCCGAATGTTCTCGCAAATAATCTCCGCTTTCATTCTTCATATGATAGCAAATTGCATTGTATTCATGATTTCCCATTAAGGCAATAGCGTTCCCGTTGTCGGACATAGACTTGACGATTTCAAGTGTTTTTCTGATTTCGGGTCCACGATCTATATAATCGCCGAGAAAAACCACTTTTCGATTGGGATGGGCATATCCATTTTTGGTTTTCGTGTAGTTTAATTTCAAAAGCAATGCTTCAAGTTTATTTGCATGTCCGTGGATATCTCCAATAAAATCTATCATAACAGCTTAGTTTAATTTATAAATAGTTGATAATAAATATATTTAGCAAGGTTTGTTGGTCGATGCACGATATGTCATTTTTTTACACATGTTCATAGTATGTCCTGCAACTCCCGATTGGGGGCTGCCAAATCGTCAAAGAAAATCCCAAAAGTAGCCGGTTTAATTTCGTTTATTCCGATTACTTTATTGACTTCATATGAAATTTGCCGCTTTTATTGGGATATAATTTTTATCGTCAGCAACAAATTTGTCAACCAGATTTTAGATTTTCTTGAAGGTAATAGTTTTCCCAAACAAAACAGCTTTTATGATTATACTGTTTTTTGAAATCATAAATTTGAGAAATCAGCTAAATGTTTTTTTGTAATGCTCGTATTGTGTTGGTAATTAATTAAATGTAGGGGTAGTTGAGCCTTTTTGTCAGGATAGGTTTAAGCGCACAAATCTCCTTTCGGACATGAAAGTTGCTTTTGGATGTGTTAAATCCAAATAAGTTCAGTCAGATCATAATTAGATACTACCGGTAAAAATCAAAATTTTTTACGATTTAAAATAAATGTTCATTTGATTAATTTTTTTGATGGCTATCCACATTCTTTTAACCACCGCTGCTTTTTTGCTCGGTTGGTGCCTCCCAAACGAGAGAACTCTTCATGTTTTCAAAATTCCAGCCGCGAAGGTATGTTAAATTTTTGAATCGTGCAAATATTTTAACAAATATTTTATATTTAGATTTTTCAAAGTTATATCGCTTGCTGTAATCACTGAACGAAAATCACAATAAAGCCAAACTCCAAAGCCTTTTAGATGCAATAGGGTGAGAGGTAAGAAAAGAGTGAAGCATATTATTTTTTGCCTAAAAAAACATCGCTGAAATTTGAAACCGTTAAATCAAACCAATTAACGTTATTTTAATAGTCGAACTCAGGTTATTAACACAAGATGTAATTAAAATAGTGCTAAAAAAAGTAATAATTAAGTTTCTTATCATTTTCATAGTTTTGCCCATTTGTTTTGTTTGACACTTCAAAGCTTTACAAAAATATACTAAAAAAACATAACCAACAGAATCCATTGTATCCATTATATCCATTTCATCCATATGTATTTTATGTTAAAAAAAACTTGTATGTTTGTAAGAATTTTTTACACATCAACTATGTTATCTCCCATTGTTAAGAAGCAAATAGAAGAAAAGCTAGGAACAGAAATTCGTTATCATTCTGATTTAGAGTATCTGTGCGGCTGTATTGAAAAAGAAACTAAACAACGTATCAGTCTTAATACGTTAAAAAGATTATTCGGATTTATTGATGACATAAAGGAACCACGTCTTTACACATTAGACACCATCGCTCTTTACTTGGGATACAAAAATTGGGACGTGTATATTTCATCACTTACACAAACAGGTAACTCAGATTTTAACAATTTGCAAGAAATAAATATTGAAGCGTTAGAACGCTGTGATGTCGTTGAATTCACATATGACCCTGATAGAACTGTAAGGCTTAAGTACAGTGGTGACAATATATTCAAGGTGATTTTCTCAAAAAACAGCAAGCTGAAAGTCAATGATATTGTTGAAATCTCTCATTTTGTTTTACATTATCCATTAATTGCACTTAATGTTATCAGAGATAGTAGTAATTTAGGCCGATTCACGGCCGGCAAAGTAGGTGGAATTACCTCATTGAAATTGATATAAATTTTGTAAATTTGTCAAAATTTATTCTTTATATATGGATTTTGATACATCCTCGTTCGGTAATGTAAATGAGCAATATCTTACTTCTTCCTTTGCAGAAGTTACACCTTTAAGAAAAAAAGGTGCAACCTCGGATTGTAGTAAAGTGAGAATTTTTGAGAAGTGGCACTTTCTCAAACGCCCTAAAACAGAATTCATCTCCAATCCCATCTACCTGGCTGCTTTTGAGAAAGAATTTGATTTAGGAATTTCGATAGACCATCCTAATATTGTTCGCTACATCAGTAAAGGATACGATAAAGAAGGTATTTATATCCTGACTGAATTTGTAGATGGTTTGTCGCTTGATGAATTATTTCAAGTCAAGCCAAATTATTTCAAAAATAAAGCAAACGTAAAAAAAATCCTATCGCAGCTTTTATCTTCGCTTAGTTATCTACATAATAGACAAATTGTTCACGCCGATATTAAGCCAGAGAATATCCTTATAGCTCACAATGGGAATAATGTAAAATTGGTAGATTTGGGACTTTCATATTCAGATTGCTACAACGAAATCACAGGTGGAAGTAAAGGCTATGGAAGTCCAGAACAGTTTACGACGCCTAACGAAATCAGCTACAAGAGTGATATGTATGCCGTGGGCAAAATTATTTTATTTATATTTAACGGCAATACAAATGAACGCTTATTAGGGAAATTGCCACAACCTTATCGCTCAATTGCAAAAAGATGTTTGGTAACTAATCTTGAGAAAAGAACTATCACGGCAAATCAAGCTTTGCAGTTATTAAACAAAAGCCATTTTCCTGTTTTTGGAAGTGTTGTTTTGTTTTTAGCTTTGTTGGGTGTAATGTTTTTTGTCTCTTTTTCAAAATATGGACTCAAAGATAAGAGTGATGAGAAGTTTATTCAAGATACAACCGCAACTGTGTCTTCAGCTGACAGCAGTATTTTGATAAATAAGCCAATTGATAAAATCAAAGAAACCCCACTCCCCAAGATAAAATATAATAAGCCGGTTGAAGAAAAAAAGGCTAATCCTAAACAATTAGAAATCGAAATTACAAATGCCATTGAAAAACGGCTTTCACCCAATATTGCTGTTTTACAAAGTGTTTTTTCTGAAATAACAGAGGATGATATTCCCGTTTTAAAACATTTTTTTAATGATTGGAAAGCGACATGTAAGAATGATTTAGATTTACTTTATAGTGATTATGAAAATGTTATTTCGTATGAAAAATTTAAATCAATCTATGGAAAAGAACTTGCTAAAATTAATGACTCCATTGAAAAGAAGTTAAATGAAATAGAAAAGTAAAAAGAAAGTGTTATAAGTTTTTTAATATTTTCTCAAAGCTAAACAGTATTTATACAGTATAATGAGATTAGTTAGTTTCATTTTAAAGTCCGGGGAACCTATATTAATAAATTGAAAATACGAAAAATTTACAGCACCATCCCTTTTCCTGTCGTACCTTGTGTTCTCGTCGAAATGGTGTTTCGGTTGAGATGACTTTGTTGGTAACTTTCTTAACTCACTTCGAAATTTAAAACATCATTCATTAATAAGGTTATATCTCATATAAAACAAAAAACTTCCCGACTGAAATTTCTTCAATCGGGAAGTTCTTAATATTTACTTTGTGCTTTAGTCTTCTGACTTCCAGCTTTTTTTTATGTCACTTCTTCAAAATCCACATCCGTTACATCATCATCTTGGTTTCCGCCTTGGCTGTCGCTCGGTTGTTGTCCTCCGGCGTTTTGTTGCGGTCCCGCTTGCTGTGCATTTTGAGCATTATATATATCTTGGCTTGCAGCCTGGAAGGCAGCATTCAAATCGTTTGTTGCAGCATCAATTCCGGAAAGGTCTTGTCCTTTGTGTGCCTCTTTCAAGCGAGCAAGTGCACTCTCGATTTGACCTTTTTTATCTGCAGGAAGCTTATCGCCAATTTCCTTCAGTTGCTTTTCAGTGTTGAAAATCAAACTGTCGGCGTGGTTCAGCTTATCTACCCGTTCTCTTTCGTGAGCATCAGCAGCTGCATTTGCGGCAGCCTCTTCCTTCATCCGTTTGATTTCCTCGTCGCTTAATCCTGAAGATGCCTCAATGCGGATTTGTTGCTGTTTACCTGTAGCTTTGTCTTTTGCAGATACATTCAAAATACCGTTTGCGTCAATGTCAAATGTAACTTCAATCTGTGGTACACCACGCATAGCTGGCATAATTCCGTCTAAATGGAAGCGTCCTAGCGATTTGTTGTTAGCAGCCATCGGGCGTTCGCCTTGCAGCACATGTACCTCTACAGAAGGCTGATTATCAACGGCTGTAGTAAATGTTTCCGATTTTTTGGTCGGGATAGTTGTGTTGGCTTCAATTAATTTAGTCATTACACCACCCAAGGTTTCAATTCCGAGAGAAAGCGGGGTAACGTCAAGCAACAAAATATCTTTCACGTCGCCACTTAAAACACCACCTTGAATTGCAGCTCCGATAGCCACAACTTCGTCGGGGTTAACACCTTTCGAAGGAGCTTTACCGAAGAATTTCTCTACAGCACTCTGGACTGCCGGAATACGAGTAGAACCACCTACAAGTATTATTTCGTTGATGTCATTTACTGTTAAATTAGCACTTTTCAAAGCTGTACGGCACGGTTCAATGGTACGCTGTACTAAATCGTCAACCAGTTGCTCAAATTTTGCACGTGTCAATGTGCGAACCAAGTGGCGCGGAACACCGTCAACGGGCATAATGTACGGCAAGTTAATTTCTGTAGATGTAGTGTTTGAAAGTTCTATTTTTGCTTTTTCTGCAGCTTCTTTCAAACGTTGTAGTGCCATCGGGTCTTTACTTAAATCAATTCCGCTGTTATCTTTTTTAAATTCTTCTACCAGCCACTCAATAATGCGTTGGTCAAAGTCATCACCACCCAAGTGAGTATCACCGTCGGTAGATTTCACCTCAAATACACCGTCGCCAAGTTCAAGGATTGAAACGTCATGTGTACCACCGCCACAGTCAAACACGGCAATTTTCATATCTTTATTTGCCTTATCAAGTCCGTAAGCAAGAGCAGCAGCAGTAGGTTCGTTGATAATACGTTTTACTTGCAGTCCTGCAATTTCGCCGGCTTCTTTCGTAGCTTGGCGCTGACTGTCGTTAAAATATGCCGGAACTGTGATTACAGCTTCTGTAACTTCTGTACCTAAGTAGTCTTCAGCAGTTTTCTTCATTTTTTGAAGAATGATGGCTGAAATTTCTTGCGGAGTATACAGACGTCCGTCAATGTCCACACGAGGCGTATTGTTATCGCCTTTTACCACCTTGAAGGGTACGCGTTCTATCTCACTTGTCAAGCGGTCATACGTCTCTCCCATAAAGCGTTTGATGGATGAAACGGTATTAGTCGGGTTTGTAATAGCCTGACGCTTAGCTGGATCACCTACTTTTCGCTCATTACCTTCTACAAAGCCCACCACGGAAGGAGTGGTGCGTTTCCCTTCGTTGTTGGTGATGACGATAGGTTCGTTACCTTCCATTACGGATACACAGGAGTTTGTGGTACCCAAGTCAATTCCAATTATTTTTCCCATTTTATAAAATATGTTTTGATGTTATTATTCAGATAAATGCATGTTTGCGACATATTTTTTACAAATGATATGCCACCATTTAATTATTCTTATAAAAATTAAAATTGGCAGGAAAGCGGAAAAAATGAATGTGTTTTGTCGGAATTCTCTGACAAAACGGCAGAAAGTAGGTCGGCGGTTTTATTTCAAGCAGGTGTCAATTAGCATGTTGTTATTTCGGATAAAAATTAAAATGTGTAACCGATGGAAATTCCACCCCAAGGAATAATACTTAATTCTGAGATTATTGGAGTAAATCCGAATCTGAACATGTATCCGCCTTTTGCAGGTTGATAGCGGTATCCAACTCGTAATGTTGGGACTTGGAAAAGGAGCAGGCTCGCACCGGTTTCAAAGTAATGCGATTTTTTTCCGAACATGAAATTTGCTGCAGGAGTGATGAAAAATAAATTCTTTTTAGTTGGCGCCGGTTCTTCTGCATAAGAGTGGATATTAAAATAGCAGCCCAATCCGGTGCCTACAGCTAACTTTGTGCTTTCAGATAGAGAAAAAGTGTAGTCGTAATTGATGGAATAAGCTCCAGAATTGCCACCTATTTCCACGTAAATGGAATTGTGTTTAAAACCGGGGATTGTGTCAATCGTGTTTGCTTCTTGCGTAAAAGAGTAAGTGGAAAACAAGACGGCAATAATAGAAAAAATAAGTTGCTTTTTCATTTTAACAATATTTGGGTTTATATATATGATGGGAAAACGTCCCCAAACGCAACATTAGATTAGTTAAATAAACCTAAATGACTATAAGTCCAACAATCCTTTCGGCAAAGCCAAACGAATAATTTTCTTTTCGTGGTCAATCTCAGTAATAAACTCATCTGTAATGGGAATAAGTGTCTCATTTGTCTCGTTTCCTACGATAAAAAGCGTATTCGCCGTACTATCATCAATGGCAGTAACATGACCGATGTTTCCATTATCCTTGTCAATTATTTCAAACCCTACGAAATACCCCACTTCAATTTCTTCTGTATTTATTTCATCTAAGTATATGTTTGGGAGGTAAATCGTTTGCCCTGTAAAGTCTCGAGCTTGCTCCTCGCTGTCCACCCGTTCAAGCTTAATGCTTCCCGTCGTAGCGGTTTTCATCCTGATGCTCTCAATATAAAACGGCACCAAAATTCCTTCCGGTTCAAGGATAATAAATGGGACATCCACCTCATCAAGAATATTTGAAGTAGTACTGAAAGTCATTTCGCCGTGATGTCCATGCAGTTTCATGATTTGTCCTATCGGGAATATTTCGTTTTTTAGGATCATAATTTACCGATTCAAATTTAAGGTTTTTAAAAAGAAAAGTCCCCTAAATAGCGATTAGGGGGCTTAGAATTTATTTGGTTGTCCATTTGCAGCGAACTGGAGATATAATTAATTCTTCTTTTTTCAACAGGTTCATTGCTTTGTCAACTTCTTTGCGGTCAAGGCCTGTCAGTTCTACTACTTTACCCGCATTTATAGGTTCGCCTGCATTTTTTATAGCTTCAAGTACTTTGTTTTTTGCTTTCATAGTTCTTTAAAATTAATTAGATTAAAAATAATTCGTTCGTCAACAATTTATGGGATAAACTCATTTCTTATTTTTTCAGCAATTTCTGCCATCTCTTCTGTACTCAATTTCAATTTCGGATTAGCAATATTCATATCGCTTTCTTTATCAATAGGGACAAGGTGGATGTGTGTGTGCGGAACTTCTAATCCCATTACAGTTACGGCAATTCGTTTGCAAAGAATCGCTTTTTCAATGGCGAGTGCTACTGATTTTGAGAATTGCATTAAACCAAGGTAGGTCTTGTTGTCAAGATGGAAAATATAGTCTTCCTCCGTATTTCTCGGAATAACCAGCGTATGCCCTTTTGTCATAGGATTTATGTCCAGAAATGCATAAAAATCATCATTCTCAGCCACTTTGTAGCTGGGAATTTCACCTTTTGCTATTTTTGTAAATATAGTCATGATTATAAAAAATTGAAGTTTTTACTAACAAAAAATTTTTGCTTCTTATTTGAATTCGAAATTGCTATTCATATGTAATCAAATAAAAATTCATTCCAGTTTGACATTCAAATTTAAAGCGTTATTTCCATCACTTCAAATTCCAGTTCACCGGAGGGGACTTGAATTTTTGCTTTTTCACCTACTTTTTTCCCTAGTAAGCCTTTGGCAATAGGTGTTTCCACAGAAAGCTTACCTTCCTTAAAGTTGGCTTCGCTCTCAGAAACCAATTGGTAGCTCATTATTTGATTGTTTTTTAGGTTTTTTATCTTTATACGTGTCAAAATTTGAACTTCATCCGTTGAAATACGGCTCTCGTCAATCAAACGAGCAGATGCAATAATTTCTTTCAGCTCTGCAATTTTCATTTCCAGGAGTCCTTGGGCTTCTTTAGCCGCATCATATTCCGCATTTTCTGACAAATCACCTTTATCTCGTGCTTCAGCAATTTGATTAGAAATGGCAGGTCGCTGAACGTTTTCCAACACATTCAGTTCTTCTACCAAATTTTTATAACCTTCAGCGGTCATATATGTTACTTCCATATTATTAAATATTAGGTATATTATGTGAAAAACAGAGAGAATTCCAATAAAAGACTATTGGAACTCTCCCTGCGTGGTATAATTTCTGATGCAAATATACAAGTTTTTCTTGATTTAATAACCAAAAAGAAAACTTAGCTATATTTTATGAATATTTTCTGTTAAAAATTTCTGAATAAATAAATGCTTTTCTCGCATCTTGAACGTTATCTAATTCAATATTAATTGGTTCAAAGCTTGTGTCCGTTTTTTCAAGCATTTCAATTGACTTGAAAGACGATTGTTTTTTGAGTACGCTTTCTCTTATCCGCTTTTTTACCCGAAGCTTACTTACGTCATCTACTGTGTCATAACTTAAAATCTCATTAGTAGATTGTTCATTTTTCGGAGAATAAACAGTTTCAAATAAGTCTCCTGGAATTTTGGATAAAGGTTTAGTTGCCGATCTGTCCCATCTTACTTGCTTGTGAGATGTTGCGGTTTGGCTTTTTGGCTGGGGCTGAGAACTTACAATATCCTTTAATTTTTTTTCACGATTTTTCTGCGTATTAGAAGGAATCGTAGCTTTACTTTGCTGTCGCTTTTTCTTTTTACTCTTCTTGCCGAATCCGCCAAAGAGTATAAATGCAATGAGCAAAGATAAATAAATTATATCACCTATATCTTCCATTTTACATTCTTTTTTAATGCAATGATAATCAAAAAATGGATTAATGAGCAAAATCAAGAAAAAACAATGGGTAACTTCACAGCCACCCATTGCTAACATTTTAACCTAAACCTTAATTATGAAAAATTTATTTGTTTGTATTTACAAAAGTAATATTTCTTTTCTATAAAACAAATTTTAAAGACATTTTTTGCAAAAAAAGGTGTTTTTTGTAATAACAACGGGCAGCTTCACAGCCACCCGTTGCTAACATTTTAACCTAAACCTTAATTATGAAAAAATTTATCTGTTTGTTTAACCATGCAAACATATATAAAAGTTTTATTATTACATACGTTTAATAGATTAAAGGATTTAAATTTTTATATTTTTAAGTTTTTTTTGGATTGATGTGCAAATATTTTTTGTGTAAAACTTGGTTTTTTGTTCTAATAGTGAGAATTAGATGATATAATTGGAGTCCGTATAGTATTGAAAGATTTCTTGTTTTCTGTATTGTTTCAAAAACCGTATATTTGCATCCTTAAAGTTGCTATGTCTGTGTATAAAAAAATAAATTATGATAAAAAACCAATCTGTTGCTTCGTCGGACTTTACATCTGATTTGAACGACAAAAAATTATATATCGAAACTTATGGCTGTCAAATGAATGTGGCTGATAGTGAGGTCGTTGCTTCTATAATGGGAATGGATGGCTATCAACTTACTGATGATGAAAAAGAGGCAGATGCTATTTTTATTAATACGTGTTCGGTTCGAGATAATGCTGAGCGGAGAGTGTACAATCGGCTTGAAAACATCCGTGCGCTGAAGAAAAAGAATAAAAATCTTATAATCGGTGTAATTGGTTGTATGGCTGAGCGTGTTAAGGATGATTTGATTGACAATCATGGCGTGGATGTGGTTGCCGGTCCTGATTCATATCTCGATATTCCCAATCTGATGGGAATTGCTGAAAAAGGCGAGCGCGCCATCAACGTGAAACTCTCAAAAACCGAAACATACCGCGATGTGATTCCAACTCGGATTGGAAAAACAATCTCCGGATTTATCTCCATTATGCGCGGTTGCGATAAATTTTGCTCGTATTGCATTGTGCCTTACACCCGTGGGCGCGAGCGAAGCAGAGATGTGGAAAGCATCCTGAATGAACTGAAAGATTTGCAGGAAAAAGGCTATAAGGAAGTTACACTTTTAGGGCAAAATGTAAACTCCTACAAGCTGGAAAAGGATGGCAAAGTGGTTAAATTCCCGGAGTTGTTGAAAATTGTAGCAGAAGCCGCACCTGAAATCCGTTTCCGATTCACATCACCCCACCCGAAGGACATGTGCAATGACACACTTCAAGTGATGGCTGAGCATTCGAATATCTGCCGATTTATCCACCTGCCTGTTCAGAGTGGCAGTAATAGAATGCTCAAATTGATGAATCGTAAATACACTCGTGAGTGGTATTTAGAACGTGTGGCTGCAATTCGTCATTATATGCCTGATTGCGGTATCGGAACAGATGTTTTCTGCGGTTTCCACAGTGAAACAGAAGAAGATCACCAGGAAACTCTATCTCTGATGCGCGAAGTTGGATTCGACCAAGCTTTTATGTTTAAATATTCTGAACGTCCCGGAACCTATGCTGCTAAAAGGCTGCCTGATAATGTGCCGGAAGAAGTCAAACTTCGTCGCCTTGATGAAATCATCAAACTACAAAACGAACTTTCGTACGAGAGTAATCAACGCGATATTGGGAAAGAGTTTGAAGTGCTGGTAGAAGGATTTTCAAAACGTTCAAAAGAGCAGTTCTTCGGTCGTACATCGCAAAATAAAGTAGTCATTTTTCCACGCGAAGGACAAAAGATAGGAGAGACCATTCGAGTGAAAATAAATAGCGCAAGTTCAGCAACTTTATTTGGAGATGTGGTGGTATAAAAGTATGTAAAATAGAGTGTCTTATACTGTCCTTCCGCAGTACGGAAAAATTTCCGTATTCTTTTGCCTTTTCAAACGAAAAGAGCTATCTTTGTACTTTCAAAATATATCCGTATTCTCGTGAGTGATTTTCTTTTATCCTTGCGAGCAACACACTTCAAAATTAATTAAATACTAACTATATTTCAAACTAAAATCAGTAAATTTATGTGGTTAATTCAATCCTCTATTGGGAGAAAGGTTATCATGAGCGTAACCGGAATTTTTCTCATTCTGTTCCTGACTTTCCACAGCCTTATGAACATTGTCGTGCTCTTCAGTGCGGAAGCATATAATGCTGTGGCGGGTGCATTAGGAGCAAATTGGTATGCTGTAATCGGTACAGGGGTACTCGCATTAGGCTTTGTGGTGCATATATTGTATGCCTTGTATTTGACGTGGCTCAATCTAAAAGCCCGCGGGAACGACCGCTATGCAGTAACTCAGCGTCAAGAAGGCGTGAGTTGGGCTTCCAAAAACATGCTGGTGCTTGGAATTATCGTGTTGGGATTCCTGGTACTGCATATGATTAATTTCTGGACAAAAATGCAGCTGGTGGAACTGATTCACGGTAGCAACTGGGAAGCCGCCGGGGTTCACAATCCGCAAGATGGCGCATATTTCATCAACGAATTGTTCAGTAGTCCGCTTTATTGTATTTTGTACATTGTTTGGCTGGTGGCGCTATGGTTCCACCTTACACACGGGGTTTGGAGCTCGCTTCATTCCATAGGATTGAATAACAAAACGTGGATGCCTCGCGTGAAAAGCATTTCGAATGTCTATTCTACCATTATTGTTTTACTATTTATGGCAATTCCGGTTTACTTTTTATTAGGTTTCCGTGTGCTGTAATGCAGGTGTTTTACTTTAAAATTTAAGAGATATGTCAAAGAAAGAAAATATATTCGACAAGGCGAAAGATGCCGCAAGCAAGGCGGCTGATGTGATTAAAGATAAAGCCGAAGATTTAGTAGAAGATGTTCAAGAATTCGCAGAAGACATGAAAGAAGAAGCGAAGGAATTTTTAAAACAAGATGACGGCGAAGCAAAGGCGGTTGGTGTAGAAAAGGGAACTGACGTTAAAACTGTTGCGGATGTTTCGAAAACCGTTAAACCGAAAGCTGAAAAGGCTGCAGGCGATGTGAAAGATGCCAAAATTATTACGCCAAAGGATGCCAAAATTCCGGAAGGACCGTTGGCTGAAAAGTGGAGCAAATATAAAGCCAATCAAAAACTGGTTAATCCGGCAAACAAACGTCGTTTGGATATAATCGTGGTAGGAACTGGACTTGCCGGTGCTTCCGCAGCAGCTTCACTGGCTGAGCTGGGTTTTAATGTGCTGAATTTTTGTATTCAAGATAGTCCGCGCCGTGCACACTCCATTGCTGCACAAGGCGGTATCAACGCAGCCAAAAACTATCCGAACGACGGCGACAGCGTATACCGTTTATTCTATGATACCATAAAAGGTGGCGACTACCGTGCTCGTGAAGCAAACGTGTATCGCCTTGCTGAAGTTTCAAATAGCATTATTGACCAATGTGTGGCGCAAGGTGTTCCTTTTGCTCGAGATTATGGTGGTTTG
>JAAYSS010000011.1 GCA_012518275.1 Bacteroidales bacterium | reverse complement strand
GTAGATCCGCGAAAAAACATGACTTTTAATCCGAAAGAATCCATCGATTTCAACGGAAATACCGGTCCTTTTATCCAATATACGCATGCTCGCATTAAATCGGTTCTTCGAAAGGCAGAAGAGCAAGACATTGACCACTCCACACTAAAGAATACCGACATTAAAATTACAGAGAAAGAAAATCATTTAATTCAACTAATAACGGAATTTCCTGTAATTGTAAAGCAAGCCGGCGATGAATTCAGTCCGGCATTAATCGCTAATTTTATCTATGATTTGGTAAAAGAATACAACCAATTTTATCACGATTTTTCCATCCTCCACGAAGAAAACGAAGATTTGAGAAACTTCCGTTTGATTGTATCTGAAACCATTGCCAATGTAATAAAAACAGGAATGGGATTATTGGGTATTGAAGTGCCGGAAAGGATGTAAGTTTAATTGTGTGTTATGAATTATAAATTTCGAATTATGTAATATGAGTTTACACAATTATCATTTGAAATTCAACACTCAAGAACAGCTCTCACCATTCGTTCATTGCCGGATATATCTGTTCGGATAATTACCTCTTTGAAACCTTTATGTCTTAAAAGTACAGCAACATCTCGAGCAAAACTTTTATGGGTTTCAAAATAAATTTTACCATTCGGCATAAGGTGTGAGAGTGCATACGAAACAATGCTTTCATAATACATCAAGGGCTTTTCAGTTGGTGTAAAGAGTGCTACATAGGGCTCGTAATCCTTAACTTGCTTATCTATATCGGCTTTCTCAGCTAACGGAATATAGGGCGGATTACTAACAATCACATCCCAAATCGTATTATTATCTTTAGGATTTAAAATATCATCTTGAAAAAAATCCACTTCAGTTTGATGCTTTGCTCCATTCTCTTTTGCCACCGCAAGAGCTTCCTCTGAAATATCCATGGCTGCAATAAAAATTTCCGGATGGTGTTTTTTAAGCGCAATCGGTATGCATCCGCATCCGGTTCCAATATCCAACACGCTCACATTCTTAGCTTCCGCATCTGATACAGTAAATTTCAAATCATGACTTACCCACTCCACCAGCTCTTCCGTTTCGGGGCGAGGAATTAAAACATCCGGATTTACCTTAAATTTCAATCCATAAAATTCCATTTCACCCAAAATGTAGTGTATGGGTTCATATTTTTTTAATCGAGCTATGATTTGGTTTACTTCTTCAATTTGATCAGGACTAAGAGTTAGATCTCTTTCTGCTAAAATTTTAACCAGTGGCAGTCCGGTTATTTTATTCAAAATCAAATTCCCAAAAATCCTAATTTCGCTCGACGAATAAATATCACTTAATGATTGATTTAACTGATTATAAAAGCTTCGCATATTAAACATATATATATACAAAGGTATAAAAAACCAATATTTGAAACAACTTTGCTAATCCTTTTATCGCTTCAGATTTAATGCTAATGAAACGTAAAAATACTTATTTTCAACATTGTATTTACAATATTTGACATAAGAATGCTTCATGCTGGTTGTGTAAAGCAGAAAAAAGACTTATTTTTGCTTTCAACTAATTAAAAAACGAATTTAACAATGAAAAAGCTATTTTCCCTAATTCTGGTATTAACTCTGACTTTTAGCCTTTCGGCACAAGAACAACTCAAACGCGAAATGCGCGCCGTGTGGATTGCCACAGTAGCCAATATTGACTGGCCCAGTAAACCCGGGATATCTCCTACACAACAACGCATCGAAATGCGCAGGATGCTGGACGATATGCAAAGAAGTGGTATTAACGCCATTGTGATACAAATAAGACCAACCGCCGACAGTTTCTATCCGTCGGAATTGGAGCCATGGTCTTATTACCTGACCGGAAGAAATGGACAAAGGCCGGTACCATACTACGATCCTCTGCAAATGATAATTGAAGAGGCTCATAAACGGTGTATGGAAGTGCACGGTTGGATAAATCCCTATCGAGTTACTAACGTACCAAATCACATTAACAAATTGGATAGGAACCACCTGTTTCACAAAAACAGAAAGCTCTTTGTGAAATATGGACGGAACTATTATTTCGATCCGGGACTGGATGAGACTCGTGAATTTCTCAACAAAGTTGTATCCGACATTATAAAACGGTATGACATTGATGCATTGCATTTTGATGATTATTTTTACCCCTACCCAATTGCCGGAAGCGACTTCCCGGATGCAGAAACTTTTAGAAGAAATCCGCGTGGGTTTGCACCTAACCAAAAAGCGGACTGGCGCCGCAACAATGTGAACATGGTAATTGCCGAACTGCAAAAAACAATTAAAGAGCTGAAGCCCTGGGTTCAATTCGGAGTGAGTCCTTTTGGGGTTTGGAGAAACAGCTATAAAGACCCAAGAGGCTCCGCTACGCGCGCTGGTGTTACCAACTACGACGACCTATACGCTGATATTCTCAAATGGCTTCGTGATGGAGATATAGACTACGTAGTTCCACAACTCTACTGGGAAATAGGGAAAAAAGTAGCTGATTATGAAACACTTGTGAAATGGTGGTCGGAAAACACGTTTGGAAAAAATCTCTATATCGGACTATATGCATCCGGACTGAGCGTAAATAGAGCTCCTGCCTGGAGAAACGGCAACGAGCTTGCTCGCCAACTGAGAATGAATCAAAGCCATCCAAAAGTAGAAGGTGCTGTTTATTTTAGTGCAAAATACTTTAACAGAAACATCCGCGGGCTGAATGATACGCTGAGAAATAATTACTACAAATACCCTGCTCTTCAACCCATTGCAAAAAACATAAAAGGTGAAGCATCTGCGCAACCACAGAACATACGCATTGTGAAAGACGGAAAAGATGCCTACCTGCTTTGGGATGCGGTAAACGAAGATGGAGGATGCAAAGTACGTTATTACGTAGTTTATGGTTTTAAGGGCAAAGAAGTGGGTGATTTGAACGATCCGGCCAACATTGTGGCGTTGACCACCGATTCGTGCCTTGACCTGCGTGAGCTCGACCGTAAATTCAAGGGACGCACCACCTTTGTTGTTACAGCTGTAAATCGCTTTAAGTGGGAAAGCAAACCCACACACGGGGTATCAAGAAAATTGTAACTAAATAATATTGAGTATTTGAAATTTGTTTTCTATTGAACAAGATTTTAAGGAAAAACAGTCTTTATCTTGATGCAAAGACTGTTTTTTTATATATCATTCATTTTCAGCAAACTGTGTTTTTTATTCGAAAGTCAAATACCTACTTTCTTTTTTCTATCCCCTAATTTCTAAAATCTAAATTTTAAATCGTAACTTTGTACGCGTAAAACCATTGAATGAATTAATTTAATCATAGCTATGTATTTAAACACAGAAATTGCAAACAATATTTTTTATGTAGGTGTCAATGACCGTATTAAGCATAAATTTGAAAATATGCTTCCCCTACCCTATGGAGTTTCCTATAATTCATACCTAATTGTGGATGAAAAAGTGGCATTGATAGATACCGTTGAAATGTCTTTTGGGGATATTTTCATAGACAAACTCCAATCCCAATTGAAAAATAGGCCAATTGACTACCTGATAATCAACCATATGGAACCCGACCATTCCGGAGCACTCAGTTTAATTCGGAAATACTATCCGAACATTATCCTTGTTGGAAACAAAAGGACGTTGGAAATGGTCAACGGATACTACGGAATTGACAACAACACGTTGGAAATCTCTGATGGAGAAACGCTTTCGCTCGGACACCATAGACTCACGTTTTACTTTACTCCGATGGTGCATTGGCCCGAGACAATGATGACCTATGATGAAACAGAAAAAGTGTTATTTTCCGGTGATGCTTTCGGGTGCTTTGGAACATTAGACGGTGGCGTATTGGATACGGAAATCAACTTAGACAAATATTGGGATGAAATGTATCGTTACTATGCCAACATTGTGGGGAAATACGGCGGACCCGTACAAAAAGCACTGCAAAAACTTACCCCCTTAGATATTCAGACAATCTGTACAACACACGGACCGGTTTGGACAGAGTACGCATCCAAAGCGGTAGATATATACGACCAACTTAGCCGTTACAAAGGAAAGAAAGGGGCTGTAATTGTCTATGGAAGTATGTACGGAAATACTGAACGAATGGCAGAAGCTGTAGCACAAGGTTTAGTGCAAAACGGTATCAAATCCGTGGTAATGCACAATGTTTCTAAATCTGACCCTTCTGTAATTTTACAAGACATTTTTAAATACAAAGGTCTCGTAATTGGCAGTCCGACCTACAGCAACGACCTTCATCCGGAGATTCACTCTCTTTTGACAAAAATTAAAATTCGGCAAGTAAAAAACCGCATATTCGGATTTTTCGGTTCTTTTTCATGGGCCGGAGTGTGTAATAAAAAGTTGGCGGAATTTGGAGAAATAATGAAATGGCACGTAATAGATGACAGTGTAGAAGAAAAAATGGGATTGAAAGATGATAATTACATCAAATGCATACAATTAGGCAAAAATCTGGCAGAACTGCTTCATACATCGGAAGAATAGTGGATAAGAAATAGCACTAACTTTTACGAAACAACATAACTTTCATCAAACGATACAAAATTTTGACGATAAAAAAACATATTCTCTTAGGCATTATCCTGTTGGCTTCCATAAGCGGAAACGCTCAGAATAATATCTACTTGGAGAAAAACAGCAAATGGGAGTTTGTAAGAGAAACAGCTTTTAGCGCGGGCATCGGAATTGGTGGTAACTCAATGTTCGGTGCAGAATTACAAGCCATGTTCCTGCCCAGACTAAGTTTTCAACTGGGTGCAGGAGTAAACAGTTTTTCAGGTGGGCTCAACTATCACTTTTATCCTACTGTAAATTCGCCGTACATATCCTTGCAAGCTTGGCAACAAGGTTTCGGAATGAATTACAAGTCAGCTTATGCCGGCTCCATATTCGTTTATAGAGCCAACAGGTTGCTCCAAGCGGGTTTGGGCATCGGCTACCAAATTCACCAAAACCCCGAGATTGAATTTAATTCCAAATACATTTTGATGTTTAATTTGGGAATTTATTTACCACTTTAAGAGATGTTGAGAATCAAGAAAATCAGATGCAAGGTATTTAAAGCCAAGACTAAGAATTGAAGATTTGGATAAATGCAATAGATTTGGACTTGATTACAGCTATTTGTCACTTAACAAACACGTTTACTTACAATCTGAAATACATATCGGCAAACAAACATGAGATAAAAATTCAGCAAAAATTATTGAACTTTAAAAATGAGTTATAGCTTTAAAATAGTTTGAATGATGATAACTTCAAAGATGAATGGTTTCCGAATTTATAAATAAACAGAACTATCTTGGCGCTAAAAGTCTATCGGTCTTGTTTCTAATACTCTATTGTAAAACATCAAAAATTCTCAAAAATGAAATACGGTTTTATTAAAGTAGCCTCTGCCATTCCTGAACTTCGAGTTGCTGATTGTGCTTTCAACGCATCGAAGATTAAAGAATTGATTGAGAAAGCGGATGCAGAAGGCGTGGAAATCGTGTGTTTCCCGGAATTGAGCATCACATCCTATTCCTGCGCTGACCTGTTTTTCCAAAAACAATTATTGGACAATGCCGAAAGAGCATTGGAAAAACTGCTGAAAGACACGGAAGAACTTGAAATCATCAACATCGTAGGAATGCCAGTAAGAACAGCAAATCAACTCTATAACTGTGCTGTGGTATTTTGCAAGGGTAAAATAATCCAAGTCGTTCCTAAGATAAACCTGCTGAACAACAACGAATTTTATGAAAAACGTTGGTTTACAAGCGGCGAAATACTTGCCCCGGAAAACATCGTACTGGCAGGACAAGAAACGCTTATCAGTACAAAACACATCATCAAAACAAACGGCTTTTCTTTCGGCGTCGAAATTTGTGAAGATTTATGGGTTCCAACTCCACCAAGCTCTGAGCTAGCCGTCAACGGCACTGAAATCATTTTCAACCTCTCGGCAAGTAATGAATTGGTGGGAAAACATAACTACCGCAAGCAACTTATCGAGCAACAGTCCGCACGCTGTCACTGTGGGTATGTGTATGCTTCCGCGGGTTTTGGCGAAAGCACTACCGATTTGGTTTTTTCGGGAAATGCTTTTATTGCAGAAAACGGCAAAATTCTTGCTGAAAATGAACGATTTAGCTTTGATCCTCAGCTAATTATTACTGAAATTGATGTCGAGCAACTTCGCGCCGAACGATTGAAAGACTCCAATTTTTTCAACAACCGAGATAATGCTAATTTTTTTGAAACTCAATACTTTTTCGAAAGAAAAAACACGGAAAAAGCAATCCGCCTGACCCGCAAAATAAATCCGCATCCTTTTATTCCACCCGTAGAAAAGCGAGATGAAAGTTGCCGTGAAATTTTTGATATTCAAATTGGCGGACTTGCCAAACGTTGGCAACACACACGCATTGACAAGCTCGTCATCGGCGTTTCAGGCGGTTTGGATAGCACGTTGGCGCTTTTGGTTTGTGCTAAAACTGCCGATAAACTGGGTTACGACCACAAGCGAATTCTCGGCGTTACCATGCCGGGCTTCGGCACCACGGACAGGACGTACAACAACGCGCTGAAACTGATGAAATCGCTCGGTATCACGATGATGGAAGTGAATATCAAAGATGCCTGCCTGCAACACTTTAAGGATATCGGACACAACCCTGAAATTCATGATGTTACGTATGAAAATGTGCAAGCACGTGAACGAACACAGATTTTAATGGACTTAGCAAACAAACAAAACGGGCTCGTTGTCGGCACGGGCGATTTGTCCGAAATGGCGCTCGGCTGGTCCACCTACAACGGTGATCATATGTCGATGTACGGCGTAAACAGCGGGATTCCGAAAACACTTGTACGCTACTTAGTAGATTGGGCAGCCGATCAACCGAATGAAAAATCGGCTGAAATTCTGCAAGATATTCTGAACACGCCCGTAAGTCCCGAACTGCTTCCTGGCGATGAAAAAGGAGAAATTAAGCAGAGAACCGAAAACATCGTGGGACCGTACGAACTGCACGATTTTTTCCTTTACTATTTCGTTCGATTTGGTTTTACACCGAATAAAATTCAGTTTCTTGCCAAGCAGGCTTTTGGAAATAAATACAGCGAAGAAACCATTAATAAATGGCTAAAACTTTTCCTTAAACGCTTTTTCCAGCAACAATTCAAGCGCTCTTGCTCGCCCGACGGACCGAAAGTGGGCAGCGTAAATCTGTCACCCCGTGGAGATTGGAGAATGCCGAGCGATGCAAGTTTTTCTGATTTTATTTAGATGCTCGAAAACTAACTTCGAATATTTGTTTACAAAGAAAAGAAAACGTTTACTCAAAAAGTGCTAAAACTAAACACAGTAACTTTTGTTCTATTTAACACTAGCAATAATCAAGCTTGAAACAGCAGAAAAATAACATACAGAAAAAAGACAAATCCTGGTGGGTTTTCACTTTCATTCTTGTTGTTTTTGCCGTTATTACTTATATTTTAATAAGAAAAGGCGGAACAATAGATGCTGAACTGCACCGCACAGGTGTAATCGGTTCAGTCAGGAACTTTGAGCTTTTTAAAAATCTGACTTTTCAAAATATCATTGAACCTTCGGCGATGATTTTATTGCAAATCACTGCAATTCTGCTGGTTTCTCGTCTTTTTAGTGCTGTTTTTGCAAAGATAAACCAACCGACAGTTATCGGCGAAATTCTTGCCGGAATTGTACTCGGTCCTTCGTTGTTAGGATTATTTTTTCCCGATGCCTACAATTTTCTCTTTTCCCCAAATTCGCTCGACAATCTCTACATAATCAGTCAAGTTGGACTGGTTTTATTTATGTTCACAGTCGGTATGGACTTGAATATAAGCGAGATGAAGAGTAACTTCAAAAGCACGTTTATAATCAGCCAATCGAGTATTATCGTACCTTTTTTGTTGGGAATGATATTAGCTTTTATCATATACAGGGATTTTTCACCGAAAAATTCTAATTTCACTTCTTTCGCACTGTTCATCGGCATTTCAATGAGTATCACGGCATTTCCTGTCCTTGCCCGCATTGTGCAGGAAAAAGGGCTAACCAAATCACATCTTGGCACTTTAAGTATTGGAAGTGCTGCCATTAACGATGTTACTGCGTGGTTGCTTTTGGTGGCAGTCATTGCAATAGCACAGACCGGTAGCTTTTCAAGCTCCATTTACACGTTGCTGCTAACTGCATTGTATATCATATTGATGCTGTTTGTGGTTCGCCCGTTTATCAAAAAAATCGGCGATATTTATCAAAATGAAGAGCTGATGAATAAAAGTATCTTCGCATTTTTTATTCTAACTTTGATTGTATCGGCATACACAACTCAACTACTTGGAATTCATGCACTTTTCGGTGCATTTATGGCTGGTCTCATCATGCCGCCGATGCCGAAATTCCGTAAATTGATGATTAATAAAATTGAAGATTTATCGGTTACGTTGTTCCTTCCACTTTTCTTTGTTTATACCGGATTAAAAACTGAAATCGGCTTGCTGAACACTCCCGAACTTTGGATAATTTGCCTTGTTTTCGTAGTTGTGGCAGTTGTAGGGAAAATGGCAGGAAGTATTATCCCGGCGCGTGCTGCAGGCGAAAGTTGGCGCGACAGCCTTTCGCTCGGTGCCTTGATGAACACACGCGGACTGATGGAACTAATCGTACTGAATATCGGTTTGGAAATGGGAATTTTACCACCGATTGTTTTCGTAATGTTGGTTATAATGGCTTTGGTTACCACATTTATGACCACACCGTTACTCCATTTAATTGAAAAAATATTCCCGGACAAAGTTGCCATCGAAGAACTTTTGCGGCAACAGGCAGAAGGCGTTTTCAAAACTTTGATTTCGTTGGGAAATCCGGAAGGCGGTTATAATTTACTAAAAGTGGCTAAAACTGTGCTTGAAGGCGCAAAAAACAAACTGGCAGTGGAAGTGCTACACATTACCGTCGGTACCGACACGCATCCGATTTATAGTGAACAATACTCAGAAGAAAGTTTTGTTGGAATCCGTGCAGCAGCCGATACACTACAAATACCTATCACGACAGATTATCGGGTTGCAGATATTATTGAAGCAGAGATTGTAAGGAAAGTAAATCAGGAAAATTTTGATTTCCTGCTCGTTGGTGGCGGACAAGCTACAACGCACTCGGCTATTTTGAAGGAAAGTGTGATTTTTGAACGTTTCCCTATCCTAAATAAAATTTATAACACAATCACAAGAGATAAAGCCATTTTTTATCCCGGCACGTTGATAAAAGACAAAACACGCTATTTCATCGAAAACAGCAATTGCAGCGTGGGTGTTTTTGTAAACAGAGACTTCAAAGCGATTACTAATACGCTAATTGTCATTGAAAAAGATACAGACGATTTCTTACTGAGGTACGCGCGACGTATTTTGAGAAATAATTCGGATGTTACGGTTGAAATACTTGATTTAGAAAAAATGTATGGAAACGTGGACGAAATCACTGCTGGAATAGATTTACTAACCACACAATATAGCACCCGCGTAAAAGTCTCTAAATCAAACAAAAGAGCGAAGAGCTATCTGGAAAAATTCAGCTTCATGATGATAAGCTATCCAAGCTGGGAGTATTTGATTTCGAAAGAGATTTCAACACTAAAAAACATACCATCGACACTGATTATCAATAAAAAAATCAGCCGATTTTCAAAAAGAAATCGACCGATAAACGATGTGAGTGCAAAAATTCCAACCCATCAGAAAGAAACTGATTTTTAAATACTTCGAAGCACTTGCTCAATTAAATCGCTTTCAAATCCCCTACCCTGTGCAAATCGGAAAAGTTTTCCCTCTTTTTCATATTCAGATTTATATTTAATGGACTTTTGTTTTGACTTTAATAATGCAACCAATATTTCCCGATATTCTTCTTCGTCAATTTGTTCCAGCGCATCAGCAATCAAATCATTTTCAACTTCTTTTCTACGAAGCGCCATCATGATTTTAATTTTTCCCCATTTATTAAATCGAAATTTATCCCTCACAAATGCCTCTGCATACCTTTTTTCATTGATAAAATCATCATCAACCAGTTTTTTAATGATTTTCTTACTGTCAGTTTCATTTGCCTCCCATCTATTCAGTTTTGTAATTACTTCAGAAATACAATGCTCTGATTTAGAGCAGTAAGATGCGGATTTGCGAAGTAATTCATCAAATGTATATTGTTTTCCCATGTAAAATGTATCAAATCATCTACTTATTATCCTTTTTACTTTTTTGCTCTTCAGGCAAAAACTCTTTTCTGCTCTTTTCCAACCAGTTTTCCACTTTTTCAAACAGCAAGTTAATGGTAAGCACAGCAACCGTACATATTGCTAATTCTACGAAGAGTGCTAACCCTGCCAGACAACCCAAAGCAGCACTGCACCATATGGTGGCGGCGGTAGTCAGCCCGTGAATACTGACACCTTTATGCAAAATTACACCGGCACCAAGAAATCCAATTCCAGTTACTATCTGTCCAATGATTCGAGTAATATCTGTTTGATAATCAGACTGCCTATTGATAATGATACTAATAAGAACATAAATACACGCACCAACAGCCACCAACATATTGGTTTTCAAGCCGGCATCTTTATTACTCCACTCACGCTCCAGCCCCACAAAGCCACCGGCACCCATAGCAGCTAATAGCCGCAATAAAAAATCGGTTATTTCCATACAAATAGATTTAAGATTATGTGAATTTATAAAGAAATCTAAGGTTTATTTCTTTTTCTTTTTAATAGCGTCTGTATAAGAATTGATTACTTTAAAAACATTGTGATCGCTTCTATAAAAATTACGGAACAAACTCCGGGCTTTTTCAAAATTTATCTTTGATGCGACCCATTCATCCTGTTCGTATTGGGCAATTGCCATATATAGATTAATATTTGCTGTGATAGGCAAACTGTTTTTAAATTCGTTTCTCTTTGATTCTAAAAACCCTACAAACTCTTTGTCTCTCTCATTTTCGCAATATGCTTTCATAATATTTTGATAAATAATAGGATTGCTCGGATCAAGCAAAAACAGTTCGTTGGCACGTTTGCCATATTCGGGTTTATCAAGCAACAACTCCATTTCCAGCAAAGGCACCAGCACGTTATAATCATTTGGATGCAACTTGTTGGCTTTCAGCAAATATTCATATGAACGTTGGTTGTTTTTTAACTCCTTATAAATAGTGGCTACCAACAGAGCTGTTTCAGCTTTAAAAATTGGAATTGACTGCATATCGTATGCTTTTAACGCTAAAGACAGTGCTTTCTGAGTATGTTCTTTGCTAAAATAGGCATACGCCAAGTTGTAGTATGTCAACGAGTAATCCGGATTCAATTTAACGGAATGCTCCAGAAATTGAATTGCCTTATTATAGTGTTCATCTAAAAGATAGGTGTATCCAATACCAAATAGCGACCAATAATCAAACTCGCCGTGATTATAGGCTTTCAAGTAATTCTCCCTAATATTTGCCACAACAACTGAATCCGGCTTATACCACGTGTCATCTGGATGAACCAAATGCACTT
The DNA here is from genome assembly GCA_012518275.1 of Bacteroidales bacterium. Lineage (GTDB taxonomy): Bacteria > Bacteroidota > Bacteroidia > Bacteroidales > Paludibacteraceae > UPXZ01. The sequence goes on along the minus strand of JAAYSS010000011.1, from coordinate 867 downwards.
CGTAATAAAAGTTTCCAAGTGCATAGTAAAGTTTATAGTTATCGGGATACTGGCGAATAAGTTTATTTAAAATTGAATCGGGCTTGTAAGTAAGCATCTTTACAGGCACGTTGTTCTCTCTAAACTCCTGCAAGTTTTGATTCGGAGCAATGTCTTTCAATCCAAATGCATGAAATTTATCAGTACGAATATAAAAATTGAGAAGCAGATTAATTCTTGCTATTGCTATCTCCGGGCTTTGATCATTTGGATCACTACCTTGTAAAACTTCATAGGCTGATGCATAACGTTGTGAGGCAATTAACTGATTGGATTTTTCTATCGCTGCATTTTGTGCTGACAATAATGAAGTGCTGAATAACAGTAGAAAACTAATTATATATTTATTTATAAACCTCATGCTTGATAAATGTATTTGTAACAATTAGAACAAAAGTAGATAATTATCCATTTCAGTTCTTCTCTTTTTAACCTTTTTTACTAACTATTTCAATCGTTTTGGACTAAAATCCCATCAATCTATAATTAATAAAAAATGTGCCAGAGTTATTTAAATTCTCCGACACATCTCTATTCATAAACTAACTACATTGCATATCAGTTATTTCCGATTCCGTTTTAAAGCAGCCTTTGCTTTTCTGATTTCTAATTTGGTTTGCTTTTTCTCTACAGACAATTGTTTCCCTTCTAAATCTAAATCTCGTTTAAAATAATCCAACTCACGTAATCTTTCATTTATTTCAAGTTGTCTTTGGTTAAGTACCCTTTCATCTTCGGCTAATATTTCCAAATTACGCTGAGTGGCTGCTCTCTTTTCTTGCCAGCGTTGTTCTGCTTCTTCAATACGGTATTCTCTATCATCAAACT
>JAAYSS010000100.1 GCA_012518275.1 Bacteroidales bacterium | reverse complement strand
TTCCATGAAAAAAATCAACCTACTGATTTCATTTTTACTATTAGTCTCAACAATTTCATACGCACAAAAATTTACCGATTTAACAGCAACAGCTTCAACAGGCAATGCCTCATTAGCTGTAGACGACAATCCAGGTACTCGATGGGAAAGCGAATCATCTGATCCTCAATGGCTACTAATTGACTTAGGTGAAACAGCAAATATCGGTACAATCAAAATTCACTGGGAAACCGCAAATGCTAAAAATTACACGTTAAGTTTTTCCAATGATGGTATTTCTTTTTCAAACGAATTAAATTACGTTGATATGCCTGAAGGAGCGAGAGTCGACACTATTCAAGATCTAAACTTAAACTTCAGATATATCAAAATGACAGGCACAGAGAGAACCACCGGATGGGGGTATTCTATTTGGGAGTTTGAGGTCTTTCCAGCTATTACTCCGGAACTTACGAGCATTGATGTTACACCTGTAAATCCTTCTATTATCATAGGAAGTTCACAACAATTTATCGCAAAAGGAAAAGATCAAATCGGCAATGATTTTGTCTTAACCAACCCAACAGAATGGAGTGTAAATGAAAGTGGTGTCAGCATAGATGATAATGGCCTGTTTACTGCCACTTCCAAAGGGCTTTTCACAATAACAGCTACAAATTCCGGTATAACAGATAGTACGACCATTGAAGTTTTACCATCGAATACCAATCTTGCGACTTCAGCAACAGTCACCGCTAGCTCAGGTGACGCAACATTACTGAACGACAATAACAAAGGTTCTCGATGGGAAAGTGAGCATGGCATTGATCCGCAATGGATATTGATTGATTTGGGAGAGAAAAAAAGTATTACTGACTTGGTTATTTATTGGGAAGCAGCAAATGCGAAAAGTTATCATATAGAAACATCGATTGATAGCATTACATGGACTAACTTTACGACACAAAGTGATCTTGACGGCGGGGCCAGGACAGATCGTTTCCATGATATTAATACTGAAGTAAGGTACATTAAACTTACAGGAACTGAGCGGAACCTACCCTACGGATATTCGATTTATGAATTTTTGGTTTATGGAGGAGATGACGTAAGTACTTCATGCGAAACATTAAAATCACCGGTTAAGGCGTTTTATGATTTAGCTACAAAAACATTGTATTTTTCAGAAACAGTTATTTTAGCCGAAATTTATGATATGAGTGGAAGATTAATTTTAACTTCAATAAATAAGAATCAAATCAATATAGATAATTTAAAGGGGTACTATGTGTTACAGTTTGTTGATGAAAACAATAAAATTGCATCTGTAAAGATTTTAGCTCTGTAAAAAATGAAAAGAAGCTGTCCAATTTTGAGACAGCTTCTTTTCATTATGATTAAAACTTCTGTAAGAACTCTGTTAAATTCTCTTCTCTTTTCAAGTTCATCTTCTTTCTGATTCTATACCGATTCATTTCTACACTTCTTACAGTAATATTGAGCAGAGGGGCTATGTCTTTGGATCTTAAATCCATTTTTAAGTAAGCGCATACCTTTTTCTCAGTCATATTAAGATCTGGATATTTTTCTTCCAATCGTCGCAAATAATTTTCGTATACTATATCAAAATTTTCCTTAAACTTTTCCCAATCATTATCGTGCTTGATATTTTCTTTAATCATTCGTTGCATTAGAGTCAATTTTTTCTTCATCTCTCCAGAATCTTTTTTCTCAGAAATTTTATACAACTTCTCAATTTCATTCGTTAGGCTTAAAAGTATTTCATTTTTACGAATAATGTTCATGGTAGTATTGGCAAGTTCTTGAGATTTGTGCCTAAGCTCATATTTCAACTGTTGATTTTTCAACTCCGAAATCTCTTTTCTCTTAGCCTGTGCTTCCTCTTCATACTTTTTTTCTTGCTCTCTCATCTCTTTTTCTTTCTTCTTTTTCATTTCCAAGGCACCGTATTGAGATCTTTTGTTTATGTATAAAATCAAGATAGACAAGCCAATCAAAGCTAAAATAAAATAAATAATTTGTGCTAAAACGGTCTGATACCAGGGTGGAAGAATAATAAACGTGTACGAAGTTTCGTCTGAATCAAGCGACGTTAAACTACTAGCTTTCAATTTAAACGTATAACTCCCTTTGGGAAGCTGAGTATATTCTTTTATGGATGTTCCACTGGGTGATGACCACTCCTTGTCATACCCTTCTAACTTATAGCTAAACTTAACATGTTGGGGATTTCCAAATTCAGTTGCAGCAAATTCAAATCGAAGTGAATTAAATTTATAATCTATCGTGTCGTTTCTATTACTATTTACTGAAATTCTACTGCTCAATACCGAATCAGAAACACCTGTAATTACTACCTGCTTAATTATCGCATTCAACTTGCCGCTTTTTCGTTTATCCTCACTCAATTTTACCAATGAAAATCCATCTTCATTACTCACAATTACCTCATCATCTGAAATAAAATTAAAGTCTTCAAAACCAACTATAATTTTTGGCTGCAACATCCGATAAGTCGTTGAATCTATTTCAAATTTATCTTTTTCTTTATGTAAAAGTCCCAAAAAACTTCCAGATACAGCCCAAACATAATCATTTCTACCTTCGTGCAATCGAATTGAGTTAGGTGGAGAGTTAAAATAACTATTCCAATCTTCATCTGGAATCATTTTATTGTTTCGAACGTCATACTTAAAAAAGCCATATACAGAAGAAAAGACCATTTTATTGTTTACGCTAAAAACAATATTATTCTGATTAATGGGTACCCCTTTTGTAGTATCAAAACTCTCAACTTTTATGATACTATCCATCTTTTCATTAAAAGAGAGTAAAAACAACCCTTTCTGCCAGTGACTAAACCAAATTTTACCACTTTCATCCTCTTCGAAGTCTCCGCTTGATTCATTAAAATCACCTTTTACATAATGAGAAAAATTCCAGATACCATTGGTTTTCTTTAACACGTATAGTCCTTTGTAAGAACAGGCTAAAATTAAATCAGGTCTTTGTTTTAATTGTTGAAAATTCCATGTACCCGTACTTTCAATTTTTCTTATTCCACCAGATGTCACTATAAATGCCCCCCGATCTGCCCCACAAAATAACGTATTATCAATCTTCTTCAACTTCCAGACTTGCCCTTCAATCCCTTTGATTAACTGAAGTTGAAGAGAATTTGGTGAAGGTGCCCATGGAAATGATGTTTTATAAAGTCCTTGATTGGTCCCAAAGTAAATAGTGTTATCCAGAATTTGAGAAGTATATCCAGCACCGTATAAATTATTTGAATCAAAAATTTTCAAAATAGGGGTATTTAAAAGCACATAATCTATTCCTTTATCTAATCCTAACCATAAATTTTCATCCTTATCAAAGAACATACTTAATACCGTATTGTTTTGTAATCCTGAATAGGTATTTAAATACATTACTTTATTATTAATTAAATTTTGAATAGCTATGCCTCGCTGAACGGTACCAAAAACTAGCTGTTTGCCATTCGTTGTGGCACAAAAGACTTGATTTGATTTTAAAAAGTCATCTATTCCGGTAACATAGGGTTTTATGGTTGTACCATCATACACAAAAACTCCATGAAAATTTGTTACAAATAATACTTTATTTTTATCAAATGGAAGTATAGAACACACTCTTTTATTTACAAGCAATTCGGAACCGGGAATCTGAATAAACAGGTCACCATTAAGCATATAAGCACCTGATTTTGAGCTTGCAAGAAATAGAATATTATGCACATAACTAGAAACATCAATTCGGGCATCAAAGCGTAATGCCTTAAGTTTATTTTTAGACCATCTAAAAATATAATGATCTGACTGAAAATAAATATCATTATTTTTTGCTTCATAAATATTCCATATTTCATGAATATCATCATATGTGCCATTTACTTGATTCATCAAAGAATAATACTCTAATTTTCCGACATTATTTTCTTTATAATAACCAAACTCATTAAAAGCACCAATGAATATTTTTTTATCAGAAGCAGCAAGTACAGATCTTACATTCGTAAAGTTTGATATAGGAAAAGTATTCCAATTTTTACCATCGAATTCCAACAAACCATTATTGTTAGCAAAATACATAATTCGTGCATCAGATTGAGTTATTTTCCAATTCTGGGTACCAGACCGATATTCATCTCTCGTATAATTTTTCACCATCGGATGAATAGCGAAAATCTGAACAGAAATGACAATAGCACTTAAGGTGAGTATTATTTTTCTCATAAAACACATAGTATTAACTTTATTGTCCACAATATTAGTTAAAAAATATGTTGAAATAAAATTTAAAATATGTTGTATAACATATTTTAAACTATATATTTGATAACATGATGATTATGTTTTTTATTGTGTATTTTTGTGAGTTTATACTTAAGCAAATAATGAATTAATGTGTGCTGTTTTTCTTGCATAAAAACAAAAACGGTCTTACTTTTGTCATACATACTTCAAAGATATTACAACTCAACGAACAACCATGAAAAAAAACTTATTAACATTTAGTATCCTATTCATTGCAGCATTAAGTTATTCGCAAACAATACTCGTAAAAGGCACGGTAGTTGATGCTGCAGATAAAGAACCACTCATAGGAGTAAGCATCACTATCGATGGCGTGCCAGGGCAAGGAACTACAACCAACGTTGATGGAGAATTTCAATTTTCCGTAAATCAAGGGACAACACTTGTTTTTTCATATATGGGGTATAAAACACAGCGTGTAAATGCTCTGAATGAGAGAATAGATATATCTCTTGAACCAGAGACAACTGTACTTCAAGAAGTTGTAGCTATTGGATATGGTACAATGAGAAAAAGCGATTTAACTGGTTCTGTGACAAGCGTAAAAGCTGATCAGCTTCAGAAAACTCCGGCTGCAGGTTTGGATCAAGCCTTACAAGGACGAGCTGCAGGGGTAACGGTAAACGCTAACACCGGTCAACCCGGCGCAGCATCACAAATTCGTATCAGAGGGATTGGTACCGTAAATAACAGCGCTCCAATATTTGTTGTTGACGGTATGATTGTGAGCGATATTGCTTTTTTAAGTCCGAACGACATTGAATCCACTGAAATATTAAAAGACGCATCTGCTACAGCCATTTATGGTTCGCGCGGAGCAAATGGTGTGATATTGGTTACTACAAAAAAGGGGAAAGAGAATAAAAGTAATATATCACTCAACTCATACATTGGCATTCAAAACCGATGGAAAAAACTTGATTTGATGCAAAGAGATGAGTTTGCAAACACCATTATTAATTTAAATAACTTAAAATCTGAAAAGGATTTTTTTCAAGATAAAGGTTTCAATAATTGGCTATCGGCTTATCGCCTAGGCAGCTCCCCTTATTTTCCACTAGTCCAATCAGCCACAAATCCAAATGGAATGGATTATTCTCAGATAGAAACGGATTGGCAAGAGGAAGTTTTTCGTCAAAATGCCACTATCCAAAACCACTACTTATCATTTGATGGTGGAACGGAAAAGAGCAATTATGCTATTAGTGCAAGTTTTTTCAAGCAATTAGGTACAATTATTGGTTCTGATTTTAATCGTCTGACGCTACGCGTAAACACATCGCATCAGATCAGAAACTGGTTGAAAATAGGCGAAAACCTATCTTTTTCAACTTCAAGTGGGCGAAATGCAATGAATAACAATAGTAGTCCGGGGGCGTCTATCTTATCGGCTGCTTTAGCTATGGCGCCATGGGACCCAACACATTACCCAGATGGAGCTATAAATCTTGAAGGAAAAGATTTAGGAGGACAAATTTCAGCTTCTTCCAATTTTAGAAATGTGGTAAATCCCTTTTCCATGGTTCAAAACAGCGAACCTTCTAATAAGTCAGAAAGATGGCTTGGAAATATCTTTTTAGAAATATCTCCAATAAAAAATCTAGTTCTACGCTCAGCTGTAAACCTAGACCTATCGAACAACCGCGATAAACTATTTAAATATGCCTACAACTATTCTGATTACGATAAAGCCGACAAAAACTTCCTCTCGAGTAGTATGAGTCGCTATTCAAATATTATTATAGAAAATATTGCTACTTATACACAAGAAATTAACCAACATAGTTTCTCAATAATGGGAGGTCAAACTACCGACGAATTCAACTATTACAGTATTGGCGGTTCTGGAGCTTCCATTCTTAATCCTACTCCTAACAACTGGTTTTTATCACAAACTACTGATGATAAGTCTTTTGCCGGTGATGGCGTGAGCCGTACTAGGATGTTTTCTTTGCTTGGAAGATTACACTACAACTATGCTGACAGGTATTTAGCCACATTCAATATGCGGGCAGATGCTTCCAGTAAGTTCCCCGAAAACTTGTGGGGCTATTTCCCGTCGCTGGCTCTTGCATGGAGAGTCTCAGAAGAAAACTTCATGCAAAATGTTAGCTTCTTCGATTACTTAAAACTTCGTTTGGGATGGGGGCAAATAGGCAATGATAAGATTAATTCGGATAGCTTTATTCTGAAAATGTTTAATGCGGGGCCATCTTTTGTAGATTATGTGCTCGGTGTTGATCAACAGTTAGCACATGGTGCAGCTTTATTAACTGTGGTAAATAGTGGAGGAAAATGGGAGACAACAGAACAATGGAATGTAGGTATCGATTTTGGCATAATAAATCAAAAGCTTACAGGAAGCCTTGAAGCATTTTTACGTGATACTAAAGAAATGCTACTAAGTGTAAAAGGACCAGCTCACATTGGAAACCGTTTTGACCCGGTAGCCAACGTGGGAACAGTAAGAAATAAAGGAATAGAATTAACTATAGATTATAGAGACAACATTGCAAATACGGTCAATTACAACATTAATGGTAACATATCAGCCATAAAAAACGAATTGACTGGTTTAAATGGCGGTGACAGGGTCTATGGCGACAGAAGCATTTCAGACAAAGGTTATGCTCTTTACACATTATGGGGGTATCAATATGATGGAATTTACAGAAGTGATGCCGAAGCACTTGCACATTTACATCAGTACACAGAAGAATCAATACCATATCATGAAGGTGATGCTAAATTTAAAGACCTTAATAACGATGGAATGATTGATGATTCAGATAAAACTGACTTGGGGAATCCATTTCCATGGCTTACTTATGGTTTGAATTTAGCTGCGGAATATTCAAGATTTGACTTACAACTATTCTTTCAAGGAATATATGGAAATAAAATATACAATGCATTACGTGAACGAACAGAAGGTAAAGGAGTGGAGGCTACACTCAGCACGCAAATGAGAGATGCATGGACTATAAACAATCCAGCTGGTAATATTCCAAATCCATATGGCACTTCATTAAACTATGCCACTTCAAGTCGTTTTGTAGAAAGTGGAGCCTATTTGAGATTGAAAAATATCCAACTAGGATATACACTACCCACTTCATTAACTAAGAAAGTTTCTATAAATCGAGCAAGATTATATCTTACTGCGAATAACCTACTTACCTTCACAAAATATACAGGATATGACCCTGAAGTTGGAGGAGGCGTAGATTACGGAAATTATCCCCAATCACGCACAATAATGGCAGGTATAAATATCGATTTCTAACCATTAAAAACAACAACAATGAAAAAACATACTGTAATACTACTTATAATACCACTACTACTCTCTTCCTGTGAAAATTGGTTATTAGAACCATCGCCGGGCTTAACAGAGTTAAAGGACTTTTATACTGTAGGTCAAACGGCCATTCAAAATGTAAATGCGGCATATGTGCCTCTAGCCTGGGAATACAATTACACTTATTTTCCAGAGTGGTTTATCGGCGACGTAGTGTCTGACGACGCCTTAAAAGGTGGTCAAAGCATCGGTGACATGGCTGATGTTTATGATATGGAAAATTTCAAAACAAACACCAATAATGGCTATTTACTTGACTTCTATAGAGCACAATGGCAGGGTATAGCCCGTTGTAACTTACCTCTACAAGAAATTCCAAAAATGGAAACAGACTCGGTAATGGATGTACGAATGCAGAACAGATTGATTGGCGAATTAAAATTCCTACGTGCTATGTATTATTTCCGCTTAGTCCGGGTTTTTGGTGGGGTGCCAAAAGTGGAAACTATAATTGAATCCTCTAAGGATTGGCAACAAGAAAGAGCTTCAGCAAAAGATATCTACAATTTAATTATCAGCGATTTAGAGGATGCTAATCTAAAACTATGGAAGAAAAGCGAATATCCTTTGGAGGACTTAGGAAGAGCTACTAAAGGAGCTGCTCAAGCTATGCTTCTAAAAGTAAACCTGTACACTCAAAATTTTTCTGCTGCCAAATCATGGGGTGATTCTATTATAAATTCGGGGGAGTATTCACTTCTGACAAATTATGCTGACAATTTTACTCTTGAAGGAGAAAACGGGCCCGAATCAGTTTTTGAAATTCAGTACATGGAAGATCCGATGAGTGACTACGGTGGTAGTGGTGGAATTGGTGGCGGAGGATTTACGCGAGGAACGTATACCGTTATCCTCACTCGTTCACGTTCATCTAAATTAGGTGGTGGTTGGGGATTTAATAAACCAACACAAAACCTCTATGATGAATACGAAGTAGGTGACATTCGTCGAGACGAAACCATTCTAAATCCTTCTGATAATCAAATTGAAACTCCAGCACAAGAAATTTATTTAGGAAGCAGGTATTTGAACAAAAAGTATGCTCTTCTAAATGACGACGGCAGTTACTACAAACTCACACACGCTACGCGGGGACCCATTAATAACAAAGTCATTCGTTACGCCGATGTGCTTTTGATGTACGCCGAAGCATGTATAGAAACTAATAATTTAGCCAAAGGAGCAGAAGCACTCGAACAGGTAAGAGCAAGAGCGAGAGGAGCAAATCCTTCCATCCTTCCTGCATTTCCGTACGGAAATTACAGCAACAACTTGGATGACTTGAGAAAAGCAGTTCGTCATGAACGCCGTGTTGAGCTTGCCATGGAAGGGCACCGCTGGTTTGACCTCTGTAGATGGGGAATAGCTAAAGAAACAATGGATGCGTATAAAGCCACTGAATCAGCTGAAGCACAAGCCGAAATGGCACCTTTTATAAAAGGAGTACATGAATTATTCCCCATTCCAAGTCAAGAAATGGACTTAAACAAAATGGAACAAAATCCGGGATATAATTAATCATTTTGAACATGGAGATTCATCTCCATTTTAAACACTTAAAAACTTCATATTTTTAACTTATTAGATTTAAAAAACAACAATCATGAAAACAAACAAAATTTTAATTCTTTTCGCAACAGCGGTATTCGTATTTTTTACCGCTTGCAACTCTAATGATGAACCCACTGTAACAGGGATTGAGTTAAATAAACCAACCTTGTCACTTAAAGTAAACGAAACAGCAACCCTACTTGCTATCCTAACCCCTTCTGATGCAAAAGAGACAGTCACTTGGAGTTCATCTGATCAAGCAATTGCAACTGTTGATAACACAGGTAAAGTAACTGGAATAAGTGCAGGAACTGCTAAAATCACAGCAACAGTTAATTCTCTTACATCCGTTTGCGATGTTACAATTGAATCAGACGGAAGCTACAATCCAGAAACATCTCTCAATGGTTCAAATTACTATCCAATTATTATGGATGGGGTATCGTTTGCCAAAATCCAAGATAAAGTTGTAGCCGATTTCCGTCCGGATGATGAAACTAAGTTTTTATACATTTGGGAAGAGACTTACAGTGCAGGTACTTCTACAGGACCAAATTTCTATCGTGAAGTAGAAGGTTGGGTTAGTCTTGTAGTAGGTTCTGTTGGATGGTCAGGAGCAGGATTTTCTATTTCAGATTTAGCTGCCTTAAATTCATTGGCACCTGTAACTAATAATCCCGATGGATATTATCTACATATGGGTATCAAAAGCAAAGACAACACCACCCACGTGTTTGGTATAGATGGATTTGGAGATTCAAAAGCAAGTTTTGCAATTGGCGCATCAAGTTTTGATGACAACGGCACTATGATTCAACCACTTGCAGACTTTGAACGCGATGGCGAATGGCACGAAATAGAAATCCCGATGAGCAAATTAAAAGAACAGGGATTACTTTTCTCAGCTGAGAACACAGAGCCTAAAAATATTTTCTGGTTTTTGAGTGGAGGAGTAGCAGGCTCATCACTGGAATTGGATGCTGTTTTTATTTATAAGAAATAACTTTCTTATCTAAATAAGTATGGCAGGGTTGAATGTCCCTGTCATACTACTAAGTGCAAGACTGATAGCTTTTTATAAAAATTTATTTTCGAAGATTTCTTGAAACAAAAGCACTTTTTCAATCACGTATCACTTTCTCTCACATTGTAAATTAAAATTTATGTATTTTAAAAAACATATTTTATACCTACTTCTTGGCATTTTCTTTTTATCAGCCTGTCAAACAAATAATGATGTGATTCCAAATGTGGAAAAAATAAGTATTTCGCCAAATTCTATTGAACTGGAAGAAGGAAAAACGCTGCAACTAACACCACAAATAACACCTTCTACAGCGCAGCCAAATTTAATCTGGACTTCATCAAATGAAAAGGTAGCCACTGTATCACAAGAAGGAGTGGTTACAGCTGAAGCACGAGGTGATGCGGTAATATTTGTAGAAGCTGACAGCATTAAAGCTTCTGTCCCTATCAATGTAACCCGTGAAGATTTGCCCTACCAGCTCGTATGGTCAGATGAATTTGACGGGAACTCACTAGACCAATCTAAATGGAGCTACGAATATGGAGGCAAAGGCTGGGGTAACAGAGAGCTGCAATACTATACGGACAGACCAGAAAACATTCGAGTCGAAAATGGTTATTTAATTATCGAAGCTCGAAAAGAAACCTATACTGATGATGCAGGACAATCAAACAATTACACTTCTTCACGAATTGTTACAAGAAATAAAGCTGAATTTACGTATGGTAAAATCGAGGCTCGTATCAGTTTGCCCAAGGGTAAAGGTACATGGCCCGCGTTTTGGATGCTCGGCACTTACACCAAGTGGCCCTTAGGAGGTGAAATTGACATCATGGAGCATATCGGCTCACAACCAACCATGATATCTCATGCAGTGCACACGTACGAAAAAAATGGAAGTCGCGGAAACAATTGGCACAAACGTCTTTATCCCGGAAATGTAGAAGATAGTTTTCACATCTACTCTATCGAATGGGAGAAAAAGCAACGTTATGGAAATGATTGCATTAATTTTTACATTGACGGGAAAAAAAGCGCTGAAGTATGGGAACCGAATGTTGGCTCAAATATGAAAAACTGGCCCTTTAATCATGATTTTTTTATTATCCTAAATCTTGCAATCGGTGGTACAATGGGCGGTACGGTTGATGATGCAATTTTCAACACCCCCGTGCAAATGAAAGTAGATTATGTAAGGGTGTACCAAAGGAAATAACTTAATTATACGCGAAAAAATTCTAAATAATAAAATTGATAGTAATATGCATTCCAATATAAAATTATTGAGTTTGAAATGTTTGAAACTATTTTTTGGGGGAATGACAGCTGTTATTCTATTTAGCTGCAATTCCAACGCCCCCTCCTTTTATGCTGAACAATACCAAAAAAGAAGTTCGAAAAGAGGGGTATCTTACGGTTTTCAAATAATTGATGACACAAAATTATTGAGTCCGGGAGTGTCCTGGTTTTACAACTGGGCTCCAGATATCAGCACAACATTGGACGCAAATGTTCAAAGTGATTCACTCGATTTTTTTCCAATGGCTTGGAATGGAAGTTTTGATAGCAACAGAATTCGCGCTTACAAGCAATCACATCCAAATTGCAATTATATACTTGCATTCAATGAACCTAATTTAACAGACCAAGCCAATATGACTCCTCAGCAAGCCGCCGAAAAATGGCCTTCGCTAAAAGCGCTTGCAGACGAGTTGGGAATGAAAATTATTTCTCCGGCTATGAATTATGGAACTTTAGCCGGTTACAGCGATCCAATTGTTTGGTTAGATGAGTTTTTCAAATTAGTACCTTTATCTGATGTGGATGGAATTGCCATCCATTGCTATATGAGCAGCCCCGGAGCAATGGCTTCATACGTGAAAAGGTTTTACAAATACAACAAACCACTTTGGATGACTGAATTTTGTGCATGGGAAAAAAACATCACAAGTGTAAAATCACAAATGAAATTCATGAGCGATGCTGTTAATTATTTAGAATCTGATCCCAAAGTTGCAAAATATGCTTGGTTTATCCCTCGAAGCAGCGGCGCCGTTGACTCCTACCCTTTTATGCAGCTTTTGACAAAAAAACATCCATACGAGTTATCCGATCTGGGAAAGGTTTATATTCACATGTCGACAATGGACAAATCTACTTATTATCCGGTAAACCAAAGAATTGAAGCAGAAAACTATAGTTCGTTGGATATGGAAGATGCAGTAAAAGAAGGCAATTTCAAGACAAGCATTCATCTTCAACCCACTACTGATATCGATGGAAATTTAGAAGTACATGATTTTTACATCAACCAATGGGTGGAATATCAAATTGATATACAGAAAGAAAAAAGATACATATTGAATCTTAGATATGCATCACAATTTAACACAGTCTGTGAGTTAAGTCTAAATGGCAGTTCGTTAGCCACGATTCTTTTGGAGAACACCGGAAGTGATTCGATATGGAATAATTATTTATCACAAATATCTTTTCCCAAAGGAAAACACACGCTTCGAATCAAAGTTGCAGATGGCGGAATGAGACTTAACTGGCTAAAAATAACTGAACAATAAATTATAAAATTCAACTAAAAATGAAATTTAAAATGATTTCAATCACCGTTTTTTTATTTATTCTGCTGTTTGGCTGTGCAAACACCGAACAACAACTGCCTGACAATATTGAGTCAACAAAAACAGATGTTGGTTCGGGTGAAATTGATGGCTACAAACTGGTTTGGGAAGACACATTTAATAATGGAACGCTTGATCCAAACATTTGGACAATTGAGGTGAATGGAAATGGTGGTGGAAATAACGAGCTTCAATATTATCGCACAGAAAATATTTCGGTAGGCATAGATAGTGTAACAAATGTCGGTTGTTTGATTATCACAGCAAGGAAAGAAAATTATCTTGGAAAAACGTGTACATCAGGCAGATTGATTACACGCAATAAAGTTACTTTTAAATATGGAAAACTAGAAGCAAGAATCAAACTTCCCAAAACAGCAAACGGACTTTGGCCTGCTTTCTGGATGATGGGAAATGATATTTCAAAAGTAGGATGGCCCAGATGTGGTGAAATTGACATTTTGGAAATGGGAAACTCCAACGGAATCAAGCGAGGAACACAAGAAAAATATTTTAACGGTGCTTGCCATTGGGGTGAAGCGTGGGACAAACACCGCTATCTAGCAATGGACAAAACATGTGAGTATAGCTTGCAGGACGATTTTCACCTATATACGGTAGAATGGGATGCAGACTCTATTCAAATGTATTTGGATAAAGACAAATATCCTACTACTGCCCCATATTTCAAAATGAGCATACAAGATACGACGGCAGGAAGTGCCGGTTCTTATTTTCACAAACCCAACTTTATTTTGTTGAACTTAGCGATTGGTGGAAATTTTACAGGAATCTGGGATATCAATAAAGTAACAGCTTTAAGCGAAGGCGAGGCCAAAATGTATGTGGATTTTGTGAAAATTTATCAAAAAGACAGTGACGAAAACAAAGAATTGAATATTATCAAATAAATAACTCCTTAAATATTAACTTTTTTAAAACATTACAGACATGAAAAAAATCTTACTATTTTTCGCTCTCCTTTTTCTAGGAGCACAAATTACAATGGCACAGCCGACTACTTCGGCACCTACACCGCCCGAAAGGTCAACACCGAAAGTAATTTCAATTTTTAGTGATGCCTATACAAATGTGGCAGGAACTAATTTTTACCCAAATTGGGGTCAAGCTACTCAACACAATGAAATTGAAGTTGTTCCGGGAGATTGGGTAATTGAGTATTCAAATTTGAATTATCAAGGAATAGCCTTACAAGGTTCCGTTAATGCAATCTCAATGACTCATCTTCATTTGGATGTATGGAGTGCGGACGAAACAAACTTTCAAATTACCCCCATTAGTTCTGATCCGACAAAAGAATTTTTAGTTGCTAAGCCAATCACTCTCAACAAATGGACTTCTCTCGATATTCCACTTTCAGAATTTACGGATGTCGATTTTACAAAGATTTTTCAATTCAAAATTGTTGGGTCGGGTGGCAAAACGGTCTATATAGATAATCTTTATTTTTACGATGAAACGACTACCGTTGATACCGAAGCTCCGACAAATTTCACTGCTTCTGTTGAAACAACAGCATCAGACGCTGTAACTCTATTGCTTAATGCAACTGATAATTCCGGAGGTGTAAATTATACTATTTCATACGGTGAAGAACCTACTATTTTAACTACTGCTGGAGTTTCTGGCATACAAAAATCTTTCACTATTACAGGTTTAACCGCAGGAACAACTTACACTTTCAAGATATCTGCATCTGACATAACTGGCAATACAGCTGTTAATAATCCAATCACACTTACTGCAACTACTTTGCCTGCAATTCCTTCTGCTCCAACCCCTACTTATGACGCCGCTAACGTTATTTCTATTTACAGCGAAACATATTCAGTTTTAGAAGGCACCAATTTCTACCCTTGGTGGAATCAGACTACAGTTGTAACTGAAGCTGATTTATCGGGCAACAAAGCGCTGAAATACAGCAACTTCAATTATATGGGAATAGAGTTAGGCTCTCACATTGATGCAAGCGCAATGACACATTTGCATGTGGACATTTATCCAACTACAGAGACAACAATTCAATTAACACCAATTAGCCCGGGCAACGAATTACCCACTTCTTTAGGCACATTAGTTCCGAATCAATGGAATTCAATTGAAATCCCTTTATCGACTTATACAGGTGTAAATTTATCTGATTTATTCCAATTTAAATTTGATGGAGGTACCGGTGGTATTTTCTATATGGATAATTTATTTTTTGTAAATAAAAATGCAACCGGAGTAGAAATTGCAGATGATGTAAAACTCGAAATATATCCAAATCCGGCTGTTGATTTTATCAATATCAAAACAAACGAAAAAATAGCTACAATAAATATAAGTAGTATTTTAGGGCAACAAGTTAAAACATCGACTGTAAACAGCCCTGATTGTGTTTTGGATATATCTAATTTAGCATCTGGAAACTATATCATTACAGTTATTAGTGCTAATGGGAAATCTATAAACAAAAAATTTAACAAAAAATAAATTTATCACATGACAAAAATTGTATTTTAAATACAATTTTTGTCATGTACCAAACGAAATTATTTTTAACAGAATAGCAGTAATAATTTCAAAATAATTAGGCTATTAGAGTACTATATTCTATAAAAATGGTCTATCGAAAACTAATTTTACCAGTGAATCTTTCACAAGGTTCATAATTACCGTCTGGTGTTTCAGATGGTAAAAAATGATATTACCTTAACAAATTCGGCACATGAGAGTTAATCAAAAACAATTTTAACAAATAAAACACACAAAAAACAAGAAATTCATCATGAACAAGAAAGTTGGAATTTTACTGCTGGCTATCGCATTTGCATTTATCGGTTGTAATCAGAAAAAATCTGGAGAAAATTTAGATTCTTCCATCGAAAAAAACATCGACAAAATCATGGCTGATATGACATTGGAAGAAAAAGTGGGGCAAATGGCACAATTCACATTAGATGTAATAGGTAAAGGCCCAAATATTTATTCTAGTGATGAGCCTTTTCAGATTGATCCGGCAATGCTCGATACTATTATTGGAAAATACAAAGTAGGCTCTATCCTGAATACGGCAAATAACCGAGCTCGAACCCCAGAAGTATGGGAATATATTGTTCGTACCATTCAGGAAAGAGCTATCAAAGAAACAGGAATTCCGATTATTTATGGCATCGACTCCAATCATGGAACCACCTACACAGCCGGTGGTACATTCTTCCCACAAGCAATCGGTATGGCTGCTACTTTCAATACAGCTTTGATGGAAGAAGGCTCAAGGATTTCAGCCTATGAAACTCGGGCTAGCAATATTCCTTGGACATTTAACCCGACAATGGATTTGGGAAGAGACGCCCGATGGTCTCGCCAATGGGAAAGTTATGGCGAAGACCCGTATTTAAATGCACGTATGTCTGTTGCATCAGTAAAAGGTTTTCAAGGCCCTGACCACAACAATATAGGACGTGATCATGTTGCTGCGTGCATCAAGCACTACATGGGCTATGGAGTTCCCGTATCGGGAAAAGACCGTACACCAGCCGTAATCTCCGAAAGCGAGCTCAGAGAAAAATTCTTCGAGCCATTCCGTGCGTCCATTGTTGAAAGCAAAGCTTTATCGTTAATGGTGAATTCCGGTGTAATAAATGGGGTGTCTACACATGCTGATTACCGTTTGCTGACACAGTGGCTAAAAGAAGATTTGAATTTTGATGGCGTAATTGTTACAGACTGGGCTGATGTTCAAAACCTATTGAGTCGTGATCGTATCGTTGCAGATTACAAAGATGCTGTAAAAACTGCAATTAATGCCGGTATCGATATGGTAATGGAGCCATACAACACTTCCTTCTGCCCTACTCTAGTGCAATTGGTTAAAGAAAAAGAAGTTCCGATGAGCCGCATTGACGATGCCGTAAGACGTGTATTGCGCTTAAAATTCAGATTAGGACTTTTTGACCGCCCCAATTGGAAGGCATCGGAATACTCAAAGTTTGCCAATAAAAGACATGAAGCTATTGCTAAAAAAGCAGCCGATGAATCAATCACTCTATTGAAGAATGAAAACAACATCCTACCTCTAAAACAAGGCGCCCGTATTCTAGTCACAGGACCAAATGCGAACTCCATGCGCACGCTAAATGGTGGTTGGAGCTATTCCTGGCAGGGTGAAAAAGTAGAAGAGTTTGCACAGGATTACAATACCATTTTAGAAGCAATGAAAAATAAATTCGGCAAAGCTAACGTAAAATATGCTGCCGGCGTAGAATACAAAATGGATGGACAGTATTTCGAAGAACTTGAACCACAAATCGGGCAAGCTGTTGCAGCCGTGTCAGGCGTGGATTATATCGTACTTTGCGTAGGTGAAAACTCTTATTGCGAAACCCCTGGAAATCTCGATGAACTTGCACTTTCTGAAAATCAGACAGCATTGACCAAAGCATTACTTAAAACAGGCAAACCGATCATTCTAGTACTTAACGAAGGTCGTCCACGCATTATCCGCACCATTGAGCCTGAGGTAAAAGCGGTCATCCAAATGTATCTGCCGGGCAACTACGGCGCCGATGCGTTAGCCGACATTCTTGCCGGCGATGTGAACCCGAGCGGGAAATTGCCATACACGTATCCAAAGTACGAACAAGGACTTCTTACGTACGACCATAAACCAAGCCAAAATATTGACGGAAAAATGGAAGGTGCTTACGACTACGGTGCTCAAACATCCGTTCAATATCCGTTTGGATTTGGATTAAGCTATACAACTTTTGAATATTTAAATCTTAAAGTCGATAAGAAAAAGTTTGCTCCGGGAGACAGTTTATTTGTGAGTGTTGCCGTAAAAAACACCGGAAGTGTTGCAGGAAAAGAAACTGTGATGCTCTTCAGCAGTGATTTGGTTGCATCTCTCACGCCAGATGTCAGACGGCTTCGTTCGTTTGAAAAAATTGAATTAAATCCGGGCGAGTCCAAAATTGTGACACTTGGTATTTCTGCAAACGATTTAGCATTTGTCAATGAACTTGGAAAATGGACGCTTGAAGAAGGAGAATTTTTACTGCAAGTTGGTAACCAAGTTGATGTGGTAAAATGTACTAAAACAAAAGTTTGGACTACTCCAAACAAATAATTTAAGTGCGCTAAACTGTTTATTTTCAAGCTATTCAGCGCACTATGTTTTTCTATTCTACCTTCTACTAAATGTCTTCTCCATTGCTCGGAGTAAACTTTGCGGTTTCCATTCCGGTGCAATCATACGTCTAACAGACTGTATAGGGTTTATGCTGTCTTGTTTTGTAGAAAGGATAAACGACATTTTGAAGTGGTCATTCATCTGTGCGGTTATGCTTTCATTTGTCAAACCATACGGATAAGCAAAATAATCCACAGGCATTCCAATTATTTCTTCCAGTTTTTTCTTTGGTTCAACCACATTTTTGCGTAAAATAGAGTCGTTATCGTACTTCGTAGCCCGTGTGTGGTCCCAACTATGGAATCCGATGGTATGCCCATTTTTAGCGAGTTCGGCAATTTGGTCTGTGGACATGTAGTTTTTCTTGTTGTAGGTAATGGTCATGATGAAAAATACCCCTTTGAAACCGTATTTTTCAATCACTTTGGCGCCAATGGTATAATGCTCAATGCGTGAATCATCAAACGTAATCATTACAGGCTTTTCTGGCAGTTCTTCGTTATACACCAGATAATTGTAATACTGGTCCGGATTAATACTATGAAAACCGCTATCAGCCAATACTTTCATATGAGCTTCAAATGTGGCGGGAGTTACTGTGTATTCATCGTTTCTACCGTATTCAATGCGGTGATAGCAAAGCACCGGTACTTGTCTTTTTGCATAAATTTCTGCTGGGCTATTTGCTTTAAGCTCAACAATGTTAACCGCTGTTTCTTCATTCTCTAAAACAATGCTGTCGTTGTTCTTCTCGGAAGTTTGCGATATTTTACCGCAAGAAATAAAAAAAACACATGCTGTAATAACAGCAAAAAACAAAAAGTCATTTTTCATACAATCCTAATTATAAAAAAATCATCTTCAATATTAACTATTTTTCAGAAACATTTTCCGAGTTTCTAATCTAAAATCGTTGTAGCGACTCAAAAAATAAATTAAAACCAATATACACACACCAATCAAAACGCCGAAAACCATAAAACTGTTTTCATTCGTTATCGCCGTTGTCAATGAAAAAAGAGCTGTTCCTATCAAAATAAAAATAAAGTTCATCATGTTCAGATAAGCAATTGTATCGCCCCGTTTTCTACCCAAATCTGAAAACTGTATCATTGCCATACATGGAACTTGAAAAACTCCTGCAATAAAAGCAAAAAGCGTTACAGCTGCCGTAAAACCAACGAAAGAAAGCGGTACGGCAAGCATCAGAATAAGGCATAAAATCATACCCATTAGTGCCGGTAGAATTAATCCTTTTCTCACCTTTGGTCCGGAAAAATGTCCGGTAATTGATGTTCCCAGCGCAATTCCGACTGCCGAAAACGCCATAACCATACCAGTAGCCGAATTAGAAACTTCATACACATTTTTGCAATGAATAATCGTATTCATCTGCACCATATTCGATATCAGCCAAAACGATGAAGCACCCAGTACAGCACTATTTACCAAGTGATGGCGCTTAGCAAATATATAATTTTCTTTCACAAACTTAATGGGATTCAGAGTTTCTGACCCATCACGTTCTGCCGGAAGTTCGTTGGCTCGAATGGTTTTAGCCGAGTAATAACCTAGAAAAGCCACTCCCAATATCACCCCTGAAAATAACCACACAGAATAGTGATCCGAAACAACTGAAGCTGAAAATGTACCGAGCAAAATCCCCAAAAAAGCCATCGTTTCAAACAATCCGCTTCCGAAAGATGCACCCTCTTCTCCACCAATATCACGAATCAAACTGTATTTGGACGGTGAGTAAAGGCTGCTTTGTGTACCCATCAACAGCATAGACACAATAGCTAATTCTATCCATTGATAATAAAATGAGATACAAGCCACGAGCATAATTGGAACTTCCACTAACTTTAAAATACGGAAAACCTTCAGTTTAGAATAGCGCACCGCTAACCTCCCGCCCAATGGTGAAAACAGCAGGTAAGGAAAAACCAAACAAGAACCGACAATGGAAATTAGTTGTGAATGAGTCATCCATGTAGGAAGCGACCAAGCCACCGCTACAAATATGATTGAGTTTTTTAAGAAATTATCATTGAAAACTCCAAAAAAATTGCAGATAAATAAGGAAATCCATTTGCTCAGTTTATGCATACAGCGTAGTTTCTATTGTTCCCACAAAATTACAAATTGAATTCACATTAGCGCATTATGTCACGAAAATTTAACAAAAAAGAGTTTAATTAAAACAATAGATACCAAAAAACGTTCTATTATATTAGATAAAACTTTGATATATTAACGTTTTAGTATACTTTTTGATGTATTTAAATCTAGAACATTAACACATTAAAGTTAAATATTCTTAAATGTTAAATTAACATTTTCATTAAGATTTAACTTTGTAGTAAAATGAGAAAAAGTATTATTTGGATATTGATAACTTTGATGGTCATTACTTTCGGTGCCCTTATAGCTTTGCAAGTAAGGTATTTAAGCGAAACTGCGATAATGGCTGCTAACCAATTTGATGACGGAGTAAAACGAAGTCTTATTCAAACGGTTACGTTACTGGAAGAAAACGAAGCGTTAAAATATTTGGCACAAACATTGGAGGAAAATCAATATGTGCAAAAAGAGGACAACTCGCTTTATGGGAGCAATTCCAGAAAAGACCTAAAATTGCAGGATTCAATAAAGACACGCTGGAATGATTCATCTGGCAAAACACCAGACATCAAATTATCAACCGGGCATGGAAAAGCAACAATTGAAGAGACTTCTAAATTTTTGAGAGAAAAGTTTGAACTGAATTTTTCAAGATCGAAAACAATTCTTGACCAAGCCGTATTTAGATGGCTTCGTGAAACAGAAAACACAGAAATTAGTCGGCGGATAAATTTCAATGAGCTTGACGAAATCCTGACAACTTACTTTGAAAGCAATAACATAAATTTACCCTTTTACTACTCGGTAGTTGACAGACAAAATAAAATCATCTATCAATGCAACAAAACTATCAACGTAAAAAAGGGTGAACCCAATACTGACGTTTACAGTCAAAAGCTGTTCCCGCGAGAAGAGTCTCAACGGGAAGCCTATTTGCAAGTCGTTTTTCCGACAAAGAAAAATTTTATTTTTGATTCGCTCAACCTTCTTCTACCATCCATAGGAGTGATTTTACTGACGTTGGCAATTTTTATTATCACTATTGTGGTTATATTTCGGCAGAAGCAGCTGAGTACGATTAAAAATGACTTTATCAATAATATGACGCATGAATTCAAAACCCCGATTTCAACCATTTCGCTTGCTTCACAAATGCTACAAGATCAGAGCGTGGGGATGAATCCCAAAATGCTCCAACAAGCATCCAACGTGATAAAAGATGAAACGAAACGGCTGAGTTTACAGGTGGAAAAAGTACTTCAAATGTCGATGTTTGAGAATGAAAAAACTACTCTCAAACCTTCTGAAACACATTTGAACAACTTGATAAAAGACATCATCAGCAGTTTCTCACTAAAAGTTACAAGCAAAGGCGGTGAAATTGTCACCAACTTGAAAGCGACAAGAGACCTGGTGATGATTGACGAGATTCATTTTACAAACGTAATTTTCAACTTAATGGACAACGGGTTGAAATATTGCGATAAAACTCCTATATTAACCCTTGAAACGTGGAATGAAAAGGAGAATGTCTGCGTAAGCATTGAGGACAACGGAATTGGGATGAAGAAAGATGATCTGAAAAAGATTTTTGAAAAATTTTATCGAGTCTCTACCGGAAATCTGCATGATGTAAAAGGATTCGGACTCGGATTAGCTTACGTAAAAAAAATCGTAAACGATCACGAGGGAACCATAAAAGTGGAAAGTGAAATCGGATTAGGGACTAAATTTACAATAATAATACCAACTATAAAAAATTACTAACTATGAACGAAGAAAAAGTGAGAATTTTACTCTGCGAAGATGATGAGAATCTTGGCATGTTACTTAGAGAGTACTTGCAAACAAAAGGATACGACTGTGATTTGCAACCTGACGGGGAGGCCGGCTATAAAGCGTTTACACGTAATAAATATGACTTATGCGTATTAGATGTTATGATGCCGAAAAAAGACGGTTTTGCTTTAGCCTCTGATATTAGAGCTATGAATACCGAAGTGCCTATTATTTTCTTGACTGCAAAATCCATGAAGGAAGATATCTTACAAGGATTCAAATTAGGTGCTGACGATTATTTGTCGAAACCATTTAGCATGGAAGAACTGCTGTATCGTATCGAATCTATCCTGCGTAGAGTACGAGGCAAAAAAACAAAACCTGTAACAAGGTATCAAATTGGTGGATTCTTGTTTGACTCGCAAAAGCAAACGCTTAAATTTGAAGATGAAACAAGGAAGCTAACAACAAAAGAATCAGAATTACTAAATCTGCTGGCAGCCAATGCGAACAACATTTTAGAACGAAACTACGCACTAAAAACCATTTGGGTAGACGACAACTACTTCAACGCCAGGAGTATGGATGTTTACATTACCAAACTTCGAAAACTGCTGAAAGACGATCCAGACGTAGCAATAATTAATATCCATGGAAAAGGATATAAACTAATTATGCCTGAGGTGGAAGAAGAATAACAAAAATTTCTTCAGCCATAACAAAGTTGATAACATAATAAAATAAATTTTAGCATATAAAAACTGCCTCAATTGTATTTTGAGGCAGTTTTTAATTTAAATATGTTTGTTAATTCAAAATCTTTCGATCACAAAGAATGAACTTATAATTCCATCCTTTTTTATATCTCGATTGAGGTATTACTTAATCACATTTTTAACAAACTCCATCGATTTCTCAAAAGCAAAACTCATCGCATCTTCTACTACTCCACCAATTTGTTGAGCCATCGCTCCATTATTCATTAATGAAATGTACGTTTTCCCATCAGACTTTTCATAAATTGAAATCCGACAAGGCATCATGCTTGAAAAAACTCGTTCATCACTCTTACTCAAAATTTTATAGGCAATGTCCGGATTACAAAGTTCAACTACTGTCGCAGGCTGAACATCATAACCTTTATTCTTCAAGGATCGTTTCATGTCATGAATAGCCTGAACCTTCCAATTGGCTTGTTCAATCTTTTCAACTAACGTACTTACCGTTGTATCAAATTCAAATTTGCTTTGAAACTCTAAAAACATCTCTTTCATAATAACTTTTCTCTTTCCGATAAATTAATTCGTCAATGATGAATCAAAAAATTAAGATAAGGAGATTTTTTATTGGTTTGCAAGCATAAAATTATCAATCCTATCTTTAAATGTTTCTTTTGAAATAGCACCTATTTCTGCTTTCGGCTCACCTGTCATCGGTATAAAAAGCAGTGTAGGAATACTTTGAATTCCAAACGCGGCAGCCAATTCTTGTTCTTTGTCCACATCCACTTCGTAGATATAGATTTTTCCCTTGTATTCTTTAGCTAAATCTTCTAAAATCGGCGCTATCACCTTGCAAGGTGGGCACCAAGTAGCCCAAAAATCAATGATTGCCGGCTTATCTCCTAAATACTTCCACTCTGATGGGTTGGCATCATAATTAAACACCAGTTTCTTAAATTCAGCTGTGGTTAAGTGAATTGGCGTTTCAGGTGCTGAGGCGGTGCTGTCATTTTCAGTTACCGTCGATTCTTGAGTGACTTGTTCGTTTACCGCCGATGCTTCTTGTTCTTCCGTTTCTGCTTTTTTTGTGCCACTGCATGACACCAACACAACAGAGAATGCCAAAATGGCAATAAAAAGTGCTTTCTTCATGATTATTCAGCTTTTGCCGTTTCCTTTTTTAGCAAAACACTTTCAATGGCATCTTTTAATGCATGTTTCGGCAGCGCACCCTGAGCCATCTGCGGAGCTTCATCCATCGGAACGAAAAGCAATGTAGGAATACTACGAATACCAAATGCTACAGATAATTCTTGTTCTTTTTCTGTATCAACTTTGTAGATATAAATATCATCGGCATATTCTTCAGCCAGCTCTTCCAATATCGGAGCAACCATTTTACAAGGTCCACACCAGTCTGCATAGAAATCAATGATAGCGGGTTTATCACCCAAATATTTCCATTCTGTTGGATTATTTTCATAATCCATTACTTTTTTCAAAAATTCGTCTTTTGTTAAATGAATAGTTCCCATTTTCTTTTTTTCTGTTTTATTATTAGTTATTTTATTTGTTTGTTGTCCTGTTTTTTTATCTGCCGTGAAAGCATATACTCCCACTAATGACAAAATTATAGCAAGAATAAGTGTTAGTTTTTTCATTTTTCAAATAATTAAATTTCACAATTATTTTTAAGCTCAAAAAATCCCAGTTCTTCCAGTTTGTTTGAGATATCTTCTCGGGTTACTTCATCGGTGTGATTTACCACTACGCGATTGTTCACAAAATCAACTTCAGCGCCAAAAACGCCTTGAAGTTTTCCGAGTTCTACCATCACGCCTTTATTACAAATCAGGCATCCGTCACCGTTTACGTCAAATGTACTATACATCTTTTTTAGTCGTATTTAGTTTTTTAAATTCAAAATTTGTCTCTTTGTCTTTTTTAATATCCGACACACAATTTACTGTGCTACAACCACATCCTATATTCATCACAGCTTGCACTAAAAAGAATACGCCAAGCAACAGGTAAAAGCCTTGTCCTTCGAACGCGTATGCCAATCCAAAAATTATGCCCAAAATCAGGCGCAACCAACGCGACAAATCCCAGGTTGAAAAATATTGTTTAATTCGATTCATCGGAAGATTCATTTTTCTTGAACATATCCAAAATCAAATAACCCATCAAAGCGCCAAAAATAACACTGATATAGGGATTTGAAGTTATCGGACAAGCGCCTGACTTACAGCCTATATAATAGTAACAAGCATAACCACCCACAGCGCCTACTACCAATCCAACAATTCCCAACAGGTTTTTTCTTAATAAATTTATCATATAACACTATTAGTTTCTTTTATAATAATTTCACTTTTTTCTTTTAACTCTGCCTAATTTTCAAGCGCATTAATTACAGTTACAACTTTTAAGACAATCCAAAATCTGGGTGATTTGCCTGTTTTTCAAAGAATAAAAACAATTTTTTCCTTCTTTTCTGCAATTAAGTATCCCCTTCGCACGCATATCAGTAAGGTGATGTGAAAGTAGTGACTGTTCACAACCAATCTCATTAACCAACTCAGAAACAGTAAGTTCATCAATATCCCTAAGTGTATCTATAACTTTTAAACGAGTTTCATTTGAAATAGCTCGCAACATATAAGCAGCTTCATCCATATTCATCCGTATAATCTTTTATAAATTCGGATGCAAAAATAATGCATTCATATGAATATATGTTCATATGTTGGTTTGTTTTTAATATTATTAACTATTTCCAACTATCAGTTGTCTCCATATGTAAAAAACGATAAAATAGAAAGCAGATTTTCAGAATAAACCGTATCTTTGTCATGTTTTTTTAATACTTGCAATCAGATATCCATTAACTTAATAAGATATCTCTAAGTGCAATAACACTGAAAATGTCAAATACAACTGTAACGAACGATATAATCACACAGTTGGAGCAAATTACAGCTCCGTGGGGCTGCGATGAAATTTTTGTTTTAACTGATACGCACACAAAAGAAATCTGCCTTCCGAAACTGCACAAATTGGATAAGATTAAAAATAGCCACCATATTACAATCCCCGCCGGAGATGCTAACAAAGGGATTAAGTCTTTGAAAACAATCTGGCAGTATCTTTCGGAAAACGGCGCAACGAGAAAATCGGTTTTAATAAATGTGGGAGGCGGAATGATAACGGACATCGGTGGTTTTGCTGCAGCTACTTTCAAGCGAGGAATTGAGCATATCAATATTTCAACTACTTTGTTAGGTGCTGTGGACGCTGCAACGGGCGGGAAAACGGGGATAAATTTTCTCGGACTGAAAAATGAAATCGGAGCGTTTGCACCAGCTAAAGCAGTGCTGATTGACATCAATTTTTTCCGTACGCTCGACTCAAAAAACATCCGTTCCGGTTTTGCAGAAATGATAAAACACGCGCTTATCAGTTCCAAAAAAGATTGGAATGAAACACTTCAATTTAATTTGGAAGAGATTGATTTTGTGGAGTTAGAACGACTTTTAATAAGAAACATCGAGATAAAAGAAGCTATAGTAGAAGCAGACCCGAGAGAAACAGGCGTCCGCAAATCGCTGAACCTGGGACATACTTTCGCCCACGCGATGGAAAGTTGGAGCTATACATCAGGAAGTCCTGTATTACACGGCTATGCGGTAGCTTGGGGACTGGTTTGCGAGGCGTACCTTTCTTTTATCAAACTTGGGTTTCCGAAAGACGAATTGCTCAAGCTAAAATACTTTGTCCGAGAAAATTACGGAACGTACGACTGCGGATGCAATGACCACGACAAGCTTCTGAAACTGATGAAACACGACAAGAAAAACGAAAGCAAAGAGATAAACTTTACGTTGCTGTCAGATGTTGGAGAAATAGCAATCAATCAAACTGCCAAAAAAGAAGAAATTATAGAATGCTTCGATTTTTTGGCAAGCTAAATACGTAAAGAAATGAAAACATTAATTATAGGAGCTTCTAAAAATCCGGAGCGTTATTCATACAAAGCCGCAGAAAAACTACTGGCTCACGGTCACAAAATCGAATTACTGGGACTTCGTGCCGATGAGATTTTCGGGCAAACAATCGACACGGAGAAAAAACAATATGCCGACATCGATACCGTTACAATGTACGTGGGACCAAAGCGACAGCCGGAATTTTATGATTACATCGTTTCACTCAAGCCGAGGAGAGTCATTTTTAATCCCGGTACAGAGAACGAAGAGTTTTTTGATATTTTAAAAAAGAACAATATTCAATACGAAGTAGCCTGCACATTGGTGATGCTGGGCACAAAACAATATTGATTCATAAAAAGCACTAAGTCCCCTAAAAAAACACATTAATAAAACTACTAGAACATGAAAATAGCATTAATCGGATACGGAAAAATGGGTAAAGCCATTGAACGGATTGCACACAAACGAGGACATGACATTGTGTCAGTTATCGATCTAGACAACAGAGAAGATTTTAACTCAGAGAAATTCAAAAGCGCTGATGTTGCTATTGAATTTACAGCACCGCAAGTAGCTGTTAAAAACTTCAAAGCATCGTGGGAAGCCGGTGTTCCCGTAGTTTCAGGTACAACCGGATGGAATGAGAAACTGCCGGAAGTAAAAGCCGAGATAGAAAAGAACAATTACACGTTATTTTGGTCATCTAATTTTAGTTTAGGAGTAAATATTTTCATGGAACTCAATAAACATTTGGCTAAAATCATGAATCAATTCCCAAATTATGATGTAACAATGTCTGAAGTGCATCATATGCAAAAACTGGATGCACCTTCCGGTACAGCAATTACATTAGCTGAAGATATTTTGAAGAATTTGGACCGAAAAACCAGTTGGGTAAAAGAAGCCGAAATCAGCAGCGAAGAGCTGGTTATAAAATCCATTCGCGAAGGGAAAGTACCCGGCATTCACACCGTTTACTACGAAAGTTCTGAGGACAGCATTGAAATTACCCATAGCGCCAAAAGCCGCGAAGGATTTGCGTTGGGAGCAGTTATTGCCGCAGAGTTTACAATTGGGAAAAAAGGACTTTTAGGAATGGGGGATTTGCTAAAATTTTAGAAAAATAAATAGCACGATACTGTAAAACACAAATTTAATCTATAAACAAAAAGCTAATTTATTAATAAGACCATATGACAACTCAAACCAAACAACCTACCACTCCAACTTCCCGCTTCGATAAGCCGCGTAAGCAATGGATTAAAACTATTATTTGGAGTTTGGTTTATATCCTTTTTGTAATCTGGTTGGGAAATTACTGGTGGTTGCTGATACTACCCTTGATTTTTGATGCTTTCATCACAAAGTTTATCCCGTGGA
>JAAYSS010000099.1 GCA_012518275.1 Bacteroidales bacterium | reverse complement strand
TACCCACACAAGTTGTTGTTTTTGACTCAATATGGAATGTGCATTCTTCACAGATTGCCTTCAACCCGGACACCACGTTTGACGTGCGAAATTTTAGGTTGCAAAATAAAGACCAGTACATTGTGATTGACGGGCTGGTGTCCAAAAAGGAAACCGACCAAGTACAAGTGGAGATGAACGACATTGATTTAGGGTTTATCATGGACTTGGTGAATCTAAAACCGATTTCAATCAAAGGACAAACAACGGGGATAGCAAGTTTATACGGGATTTTGAAACAGCCGGCTTTTGAAGCTAATCTGCAGGTCAAAAACACGCTGCTGAATGATGCTCCGATTGGCGATGCTTATATCTATTCTGGATGGGACAATCGGGACAACGAACTGCTTGTCTCAGGTACTTTTATAGAAGGAAATGATACGGTAGCTTTGGCAAACGGTCTGTATTCCGCTTCGAATGATTCGATTGATTTCATGTTTGATACGCATAGGCTGAATTTAGGCTTTTTACAACGATACATTAAAAATATAGTGCAGGACGTGGATGCCAAAGGTACCGGGCTTGTACGAATGTATGGAAATACAAAAAACATCGGATTTGAAGGAAATGTATTGGCGGAGGATGCCAGTTTAAATATCGGGTTTCTCAATACCACTTATTCGTTTAGGGATTCCATCTACCTTACCCGAGAAACCATTGAATTTAAAGACATAAAGATTTACGATAAAGAACAAAATCAGGGTAATCTGAACGGATTAATTACTCACGACGGTTCTTTTAAAAATATGGATTTTGATATAAAAATCAATATCCGAAATATGTTGGCGCTTGACACCAAACCGGCTGATAGTGATTTCTTTTACGGGAAAGCTTATGCTACAGGGAATGTGCATATTTTTGGCGGCGATGGGGCTACTTCCATAGATGTGAATGCAGTAACACAGCCACGTACGAAAATGAACATTTCAGTAGGAGGAACTGCGGTGGCTAATGAGAATGATTTTATTACTTTCGTAAATAGGCAAGATACAGCGCAGATTGTGCCGGAAAAACCAGTATTTAAAAGTTCAAATTTAGCATTGACCCTTTTGCTCGACGTAACTCAAAATGCAGATATTCAGCTTATTATAAACCCAGCGTCGGGCGATATGATTTCCGCGAACGGTAGTGGAAACTTAAGGCTTGAGCATAATTCAAACAATGGACTCAGGCTTTACGGTGGTTACACCATCGAGAAAGGAAACTTTTTGTTTACACTTCAAAATTTGATTCGTAAGCAATTCCGAATTGATGAAGGAAGCAGTATTACCTGGTCTGGAAACCCGGGACGTGCCCAGTTGGATATACGTGCTATTCACTCACTTACGGCTTCGCTCTATGACTTGATGTCGTCCGATATTTTGGCATCTACTGACCGTACGAGCGTGCCTGTGGAAGCGATTTTGTATTTGACAGATGAACTGACACAGCCCACGATTCGGTTTGATGTAAATCTGCCTTCCAGCGACGAAACGCTGAAAATGCAGGTGCGGAATTTGATGAACACCGAGGAAATGATGAATCGGCAGATGGTTTACCTGCTTCTGTTTGGAAAATTTTACACGCCCGATTACAATAGAACTGACGGAAACTTTGCTTCAAACTTTGGAAGTGCGCTGTCTTCTCTGCTTTCCAGCACAGGAATAGGGCAGCTAAATAGCTGGTTATCACAATTTTCCAGTAATGTTTCGCTGGGCTTCAACTGGCGGAATACCGGCTACGGTTCGTCGCTTTCCAACGAATACGAAGTACCTGTGATGTTTCAGCCGAACAATCGGTTTATCATTAATGGAAATTTCGGCTACCGCGATGATAACTTCTCGAAAAACAAAATCATTGGCGATTTGGACTTGGAGTACATCCTGACCGAAAATTCGAAATGGCGCCTGAAAGCCTACAATCACACGGTGGACAGGTATTCGTTGCGTGCGGCGCCATTTATTCAAGGTGTGGGTATCATGTATAAAGAAAACTTTAATAAATGGAGTGATTTATGGAAAAACCATATGAAAGATTCCCAAAAAAAGAAATCGGAAAAGGATTCTACTTCAGTAGAAACCAGTAAAATAGATGAATTGATGAACGATAGTTTAATTTCAACACAAATAATTCATGAAAATAAGGAAGATACTTTGCTTGTTGGCAATGTGTTTGCTGATTAGCTTCACAGGTCAATCGAAAAATATTGTTGATTATTTCTTGGATATGCCTTTAACTTTGATGCCCACATTGGAAAGTTCGTACCGGGTGGAGCTGGTGGAAAATTATCAGCAATTGCAGCGAGATACCCTTCAAAACCGTTTTGGTACAACCGTAAAATTACTAAAACTGGACACCCTTAATCAAAATATTGCTGTTCGCTCAACATCGAGTTCGCGGTTTGAGATGCAGGTTTTTGAACACCAAAACGATACATTGATTGGAATAATTAACACCGTATGCGCTCCGATTTGTAGTTCGTATATCAAGTTTTACGACACGGATTGGAACGAGGTAAAAGTGGATTTCCCGAAATTCAGCTATAAGTCGTGGTTAAAATATTCCTTATCAGATGAAGAAAAAGAGACTGTAGAAAAGATAGTAAAGGTAAGTTTTATTGAATATGCTTTTAATTCCAATGAAAACGTGGTAAATGTGAAAAATAATTCACTCGATTTTCTCGGAGAAGAAGATATATTAAAAGTCGCTGATTTTCTGACTTCAGCTCCATTGAAAGTTCCTTTTGAAAAAGTCCAAAAGATGAATACCTTTCATAAGAAACGTACTAATTCAGTTTCTTTAAGTCCTAATTGATAACAATTATTTTCGTATGTATTTTCATGTTTTCTATGGCGAAAATGGTTATAGCAAAGCCTTATTGGAATTGCTCGAAAATCATATTGATTTAGATAATCATATCATGGTTTTTGGTTTTTATAAAGAACAGAGTAAAAATGCAGTATATTCAGGAAAAATTAACACGAAATCACTACTTAAGATAAACGACCTGCTTTTTGTGTTAAAAAATATTCAAAAGGCAGATTGGATTTACATACACTTTCTACAATATAATCCGACTTTACTTTATTGGGCACTGAATGAAAAATTATTAAAAAAAAGTACTTGGATTGTTTGGGGCAGTGATCTCTATTCATATTATAAAAAAGATAAAAATCTAAAAACTCGAATTTATGAATTTTGGAGGAGAAAAGTAATTTCGGAGCTACCAGAAATAGCTGTATTTGCAGAAGAAGAATTTAATCTGATAAAGAAGCTATATGAAACAAATGCCGAATACGCACCAATTTTATACCCGATTCCCATAAATATTTCGTACCTTGACAGATTAAAGCCAAAGGTTTCGAAAGAAAAAACCGTATTTTTGTTGGGTAATTCGGGCGATAAGTCCAATTTACACTATGAAATGATTAATCTTTTAACTCCATTTAGTGCCGAAAATATAGAAATTATCTGTCCTTTGTCTTACGGTGCAGATAAAGAATATCAAGAGTCGGTAATTCGTTACGGCACGAAATATTTTGGCGATAAATTTATTCCTTTAGTAGATTTTATGGGTAAAGAAGAATACAGTCAAGTGCTTGGTAGTATAGATGTTGCATTGATGAATCATAAACGACAGCAAGGCTTGGGAAATATATTGGCATTACTTTACTTAGGGAAGAAAGTTTTTATGCGTACCGATGTCACTTCTTATGCTTTTCTAAAAAATAAAGGTTGTGAACTTTACGATATTACTCAAATAAAGAATTTTTCTTTTACTGAATTGATGGAAACAACTGCTGAAATAGTGAAAAATAAGAAAATAGTAAAAGGTATAATTTCAAAAGAAAATTATTTGAATTTATGGTTGAATTTTCTCAAAAGACATTAAAAGAAGCAAGACAAAATTCACTACAAACTAAGGAAAAAACCGCATATTTGCTTGTAAAAAATCCGCTAAATTTATTTTTTCATCCTTTTTCTCAACACCATTAATCCTTCTTTAAACTTTGTCGGATAGAAAATTCTGACAGCAGCAATATAAATTGCTGAGAATGTAATGCCCATTATTATTAATTGGAGCAGGTAGCTTGAAGTTAAGAACTGAAGTGGATAAATCAT
>JAAYSS010000010.1 GCA_012518275.1 Bacteroidales bacterium | reverse complement strand
CTTGTTTCCGCGAAGCGAAAAAATTCAATTTTCGTCCAATGGGTTTCATACCCATGTGTGCTGAAAGCGTTGATATATAAGGTTTTTTCGCACACTCAATCTTTCACCCGAGACATCAATACCACGCACTCCACATGGCTTGAGGAAATGGTATTGATAACAACCCATTCCCTATACGTCCTATATCAGTAGACAGGAACATATCGACCAATAATTTACCCTATCTCTGTAGACGGGAACACATCAAGCAAACACTGGAATTTGTGGCAATTTTGAATGAGGATATTTCTCAAAATATAACAATCTCATCTTTGTTGCAAACTGAAAAAATCCAGCATCGTCCCACAATTTCTTTAATTCCTCATCGTTTACTCTCTTATTCCGTATTGTTTTTTTAACCGAATATCGTACAACGTTCCGTCATACACATTTAATTTATATTTCCCATCAATAGAATGAAGATGCGGGCATGAAGGGGTAAACATATCCGCGTCTGCCACCCGAAACCTACTTGCGACAATCGTTCTTCACAACTATCATATCACGGCAATCTTAAAATTTCACTCAAAACATCTCTGATTCAATAAATTAAGTTTATATTAAAGCTGTCCATTTTTCACTCTATTCTGTCCAATCATTCTCCGACATAGCCTATATAATAAACTTAAATTAATAGCTATCAGAAAGGACGACCTTTGTATGCATCAATCAAAGAACCAGCAATTCGCCATCGAAAAAACTTTTGAATTAGTAACACTTATCAAAACACACATTACTTCTATTGATGTTGATGACGAAGAAAGATTTTATCAACTAAAGCAGCAGCTTGATATCTTATCCTGCGCAATTCCAGATCCAATAGTTAACCAAGTTAACACTTTCGTTGACAAACATTTGCAACCACTTGCTTTAGCACCTACCACTATTTTAGGAGAAATGCCTACAATAGAAACCTTCTTCAATTATGTCGTATCCACAGAAGATGAGTTTCAGGAAATTGTAAAAAACACCATAAAGCCATTTATACTCGGGAGGAAATCTTATGAAAAACAGATCTACAACAAAACGGCTCTATAGAGCCTTAAGAAAGGACGAAACCATTTTAACAAGCAGTTTAATAGAAAATCACAAACTAAAGGATATTAACTTACTTGATGAAGTCTATAGCCATATTATGCCAACATACAAACTCAGGGAATCTGCAACATTTAGAACCGTATTCTCTTTCACCGAAGATGTAAACATCGCAAAAAAATTACTAAAGAACTACCCTGACATATATGTCTCTATCGGTTACATTGAAATAGAAATATCCGATGCCTTTACAACCAATCAAAATGGCGTATTATTTATCATTCCTGCGTTCAGAGTAAGTGATTGGGTTGAACTTATGGCTTACAATTACCCAGCTAATAAAAGAATCAAAAACCTTAATTACAGTTGCTCTGACATCGAACTCATTAACGCCATCATAAGCAGTCGATGGAGTGCCAGGAGTTTGGCAAATGCTAATAAGGAATATATCCTTATCTGTGACCACCTATCTCTTACCATCATAACCGATATTGAAAATTACAATGATGTTTCTCAAACTGAAACATCCATTTTAGATTTTCTTATTAAAGACTACCAAAATAATATAGCAACTATTCAGCGTCTAAAATCTCAATTAGCTACACTAAAGATTTCTCAACGCCGAAAACAATTGTTAAATAATGAATTAACCAATTTACAAACTTATTATACAAGCAAAATCGCATAACGCAAAGGTGAATCATGTTATATAGATACTGATTCACCTCTTTCTTTATACTGGAGAATTATCCAATTTCCGCTTTGTGTAACCCTGTAGTCAGCTATTTATGTATATATATAAATAGCCCCTTATTTATATACTATTCTCAACGCATACAACACACCTGATTTTTATTCTTTTTCAAAATCCGCCCTTTCTCTTAGTCTCTACGATTTCTTTTGAATATATTGGATCTACATCCAAGTTTACCACAAGTTTTAAATCACTTTATGAAACCTCTTTTATATAATCCATGAAAAGAATTGCTTCAATTGCTGGCGTTTTAGACGCAAATTTTGCTCTTTCAATTCCGTTTGTGAGAAGCAATCGCTCCCATATATTAGGATAATCACGAAAATCAAATTCATTATCATCTAGAACTACATATTCATCTATTTCTGGATGAGATTCCAAATAATGTTGAATTCCTTCTCCTCTGTTATTGTAATGATCCGTTGTCTTTCCAGCTAATTCCAAACCGTAGTTTGCAAGTTTTGAAATCAAATAAATATAATCATCTGCTTCCGGTCTTAATTCCTTCCAATCAGACGATAAAATACTTTCTGTAGGACCATACTTTTTAATCGCTCCGGCAAGAACCGCAACTCTTAAATCATCAATACCAATATGGTAATCCGGTGTCCGTTCACAAGTAGTTCTCGAATTCAGCACACCGTCAATATCCAAAAATACTGCAAATGACATCCTTTTTCCTCCACATTATAATGCAACCACATCATCGTACAAACAATAAAACACATCCTCTACTTCTGTGTCTTCATGAAAATGTCCAAAATACCATGCATCAAATTCTGTAAAATCCGCAACACGCTGAAGATACTGTCTTAATTCTATTTCATCATCAGACATCTCGCCATAGCCCATTGCTGCTGCAACCTCTCTTGGCGCGGTATGACTCAGGATATAGTTCACCTTAAAATCCACTCTCTCCAGATTAGTAAAACCTTCCTCATATTCCTTTTTCGTTGGAATCTCCTCCGGGAACCAAGAAATACCCTCCGTACGATACAGCTTATCGATACTATATGCACCTCCAAAAGTAAAGAATGTTGTTCCATCAATATTATAAACCTGTCCACGCATCAGATGAATGATATCACTTTCAATAAAATGAACTTTTCCACCATTCCACTCTTCTATCGCATAGGAATTCAAGTGTTCGAAATGCTCATGATTTCCATCGACAAATAGAGTTGTAACTGGTAAATCCCTTAATATTTTTCTTGTTTCGGCTTCATTTTGAGTGGAAAATCCACATACTCCTACATCTCCACAAATAATCAAATAATCTTCCTTCGAGTAGTCTTCTTCATGTTCTTGAAAAAATTTTACCAATTTCCCAATATCCAGTGTTCCGTGAATATCTCCTGAAATAATAAAACTCATTATCCGATTCCTCCTTAAACATATTTAATGAATTTTTTAACAGGCTTCTTTTTGCCCTCCTCAATTTGATAATACTTATCTTCACCTTCATTATAGGCCAACAAAAGTAATTTTCCGCCTTTATACACGGAACCATCAATATAGTAGTGACTCTCTCCGTCGTAATAAACATCATGATATTTTGAATCACCGGCAAGATCTCCGCTACCGGTTCCAACATGCCCCGCTATTATTGTTTTATAGAACTTGCCTTTCGTCGCAGGAAATTTGCCAAGCAGAATATCATCAGATGTTCCCCACATCCAATACTCTCCCGCCTC
Source organism: Bacteroidales bacterium (assembly GCA_012518275.1). Classification (GTDB taxonomy): domain Bacteria; phylum Bacteroidota; class Bacteroidia; order Bacteroidales; family Paludibacteraceae; genus UPXZ01. Next base: position 879 of record JAAYSS010000010.1, on the reverse strand, counting down.
TTCATCCACTCCGGCGTGAACAAAAATCTGATTTTTGGTTTCATAATAAGAAGGCAACTTCCGTAGCCACCGAATCAAATCTTCATGACCGGAAAAAATCATTCGTACCGCTTCTATACTGATTGTTTCCAGGGAACACGTCCTTGATATCTGATTTAGGAAATCTAACTGTTGACTCGAAATAAAAGTTCTTATTGTATTTGCACCGTGCTCAAAATCTGTTCGCAACCAATCATTGAAAACCGGTAAATCTTCTGTTCCATCGGAATATGAATTTCTATAATCATCAATCCATTCCAAAAACATCTGCTCATGATTACCTTTTAGCACAATGACTTTTTTATCACCATATTTTTTCTGTAAATCCCAGATATATTGCAAAACCTGATACGAACTATCACCATAATCAATATAATCTCCCAGGAAAACTATGTAGTTCTCTCCATCCAAATCAACTTGCTCCATTTTCATTCTCAATTCCTCAATACATCCGTGTATGTCACTCATGGCGTATATCATGTTTTAATCCCCTCCTTCGTAATTACATTCATCCTACATCCAGCAAAATCCCATTATCTCTAGGAATAACCTGCCAGCTTTTATATAGTCTGCTTCTATTTGATATTCATTTTCTTCAGACCAAACATATTCTTCCAAGTATAATCTAATCGACGGATTCAACTTACACAGTAACTTTCCAATGATCGGATGTCTAGTTTTGTAGTCAAAATGCGCATCCATGTAATAAGAATACTTTAAAAACGCTCCGGTCTTTTCTATAATCCATTCCACTGCCTCCTCGATGGTGTATTCATCCCCTTCAAAGACTATAGTGTTTGCAGTATCATCGTGAACACTATTATCCATATACATCCGCAT
>JAAYSS010000098.1 GCA_012518275.1 Bacteroidales bacterium | reverse complement strand
TTTTTAGCACTTTCTCAAACAATTTTTCACCATTTTCTTCCATGAATTGGAAATCTGAAGCACCCTTGTTGGAAGTTAGAGCAAGTACAATCACCCATTTATTTTCATAAGTCAAAAACGGTGAAACGCTGTCTTTACCCATGTACGGTGCCACGGTAACGGCATCGAAATCCATGTTCCCGAAAAATGTGCGTGCATACATCGCAGAAGTGTTTCCGATATCGCCCCGCTTGGCATCGGCGATGATAAATTGATCGGGATAGCGAGTGCGAATGTATTCCACGGTGCGTTCCAACGCGTCCCATCCTTCTAACCCAATGCTCTCATAAAAAGCCAAGTTCGGCTTATAAGCAACGCAAAGATCAGCAGTAGCATCGATAATTTGCTTATTAAACTCGAAAATCGGATCATCGCTATCTTCAAAAAGATATTGCGGAATTTTACATACATCCGTGTCTAATCCTACGCAAAGGAAAGATCTCTTGTTTTTAATATTTTGGAAAAGTTCTTGCTTGGTCATAATTCGCTCTCTTTCATTCTCTCCGCATTTTCAACCACAGTTAATTGATCAATAACATCTTGAATATCACCGTCCATAAAAGCGGAAAGATTATATGATGTGTAATTTATTCTATGATCTGTAATACGACCCTGTGGGTAGTTGTAAGTGCGTATTTTAGCAGAACGGTCGCCCGTAGAAACCATGGTTTTTCGCTTAGAAGCAATGGCTTCGATGTGCTTTTGATATTCCATGTTGTAAATTTTTGTACGAAGCATTTCCATAGCTATTTCGCGGTTGCCGTGCTGAGTACGTTCTTGTTGGCTTACAACAACTATTCCTGTTGGGCGGTGCGTCAACTGCACTTTAGTTTCCACTTTGTTTACATGCTGTCCACCTGCACCCCCCGAGCGTGCCGTGTGAAACTCAATATCAGCCGGATTTATCTGCACATCAAATTCATCTGCTTCAGGAAGAACTGCCACTGTAGCGGCAGAAGTGTGCACCCGCCCTTGCGTCTCGGTTTCGGGAACACGCTGCACGCGATGCACACCACTTTCATATTTCAAAGTTCCATATACATTTTCTCCGGAAACGGTAAAAATAATTTCTTTATATCCACCAATGGTGCCATCGCTAAAGTCGGTAACTTCCACTTTCCAACCTTTGTTTTCGCAGTAGCGAGTGTACATTTTGAACAGGTCACCGGCAAAAATAGCAGCTTCATCACCGCCAGTTCCACCGCGAATTTCCATCACCACATTTTTAGCATCTTCCGGATCAGCGGGGATAAGTAACAACTTAATTTTTTCTTCCATATCCGGAATTTTCGGCTCTAACTCATCCAATTCTTGCCGTGCCATTTCACGCATTTCGGGGTCATTTTCTTGCACTAAAATTTCTTTAGCTTCTTCAATTGTAGCAAGCATGTTAGCATATTCTTTCTTAACTTCCATAATTTTGGATAGTTCGCTATATTCTTTGTTTAATTTTACATAGCGTGGCATATCGGCTATCACAGCCGGGTCGGTCATGAGTAAAGAAATTTCTTCAAACTTATGCTGAAGTCCTTCAAGTTTTTCGAGTAGTGATGACATAGGTAGTAATAAATACTAGATATTAAGTTCTGCGAGTTTCACATACAAAAATACGATTATTTTGTCAGGTTCAAAAATACAGAAACAAAAACAAACTCATTTTGTATAAGAAAAAAGAAACTGCCCCTTAACGAGACAGCCTCTTTTCAATTTACAGTTTTAATTATAACATTATTCTATAACTCCCATCCCAACGCACTTGCACCAAGCAAAGCAGCATCAGCATCTTTAAGGGTGGAAAATAACACTTTAACCTTATCTTTCCAAATAGGCAAAAGATTTTTCTCCATATTTTCAACTATCGGATTCAAAATCAAATCACCGGCTTTTGCTAATCCACCAAAAAGTACAATCGCTTCCGGTGCACTGAAAGCTACAAAATCTGCAAAGGATTCACCTAAGATTTTTCCGGTATAATTAAAAATTTCCTTAGCAACTTCATCACCATTCATTGCTGCATCAAACACATCTTTTGATGTAATCGATTCTGCTGGTATACTTCTGAGCTGACTATCGGTTTGGCTCATCTCTAAAATCTCGCGAGCAGAACGTGCAACTCCCGTGGCTGATGTGTAAGCCTCTAAACAGCCCGAACGACCACATCCGCACATACGCCCATTATTTCTTACCACATTCACGTGCCCAAGTTCACCCGCAAATCCGTCGTGTCCGTACACTATTTTTCCGTCAATCACGATGCCGCTACCTACACCGGTTCCTAAAGTTATCATGATGAAGTTTTTCATTCCACGAGCAACACCATAGGTCATCTCTCCTACTGCTGCTGCATTGGCATCATTTGTAATCGCCGCAGGAACTCCAAAAGCTTCCGTCAACATTTTTGCAAAAGGAACCACACCTTCCCAAGGCAGATTAGGTGCAAACTCAATGTTCCCGGTATAATAATTACCATTCGGACATCCGGCACCAATTCCTTTTATTTTATCAATTCCGCCCACTGATTCTATCAATTTGGTGCATTCTTCCTTCAATTCTTGCACATAAGCTTCAATATCCGGATTGTCTGTTTTAATTGCACTTTTAGCAATAACGTTTCCGCGAGTGTCTACAATACCGAAAGCGGTATTTGTTCCTCCCATATCAATGCCTATTACATACGGTTTTTCCATTTTTATGAATTTAAATAATTAATAATGTGTGATTAGTCTACTCTTTCTTTTACTTTGTGACCAGATAAAGCATAATACAATAAGTAAACTTCACCTAATGCTACTATAATCCAAGTCCACCCCCAACTACCAATTGAATCTGCCATTATACCTTGCAAAAGAGGAAAAACTGCACCACCAACAACACCCATCATCAATGCTCCAGATGCTTTTGATGTATATTTCCCCAAACCTTCAATAGCTAGCGGGAAAATTGCAGGCCACATAATAGAGTGAAATAAACCAACTCCAACTAACAACCAAGGATTATTAGTTAACATAGATGCTACGACTAACACACCTGCAGCAACAGAGGTAAACAGCAGTTGTGTATTTGCTGGAATTTTACTCACAAAACTACCAAGCAAACGTCCTACTAACATTCCGCCCCAATAAAGAGACGCCATCAAGGTTGCCTTTGCAGCAAAACTACCACCTAAATCCTTAGCGTACATAACTATATTGGCACCTACTGCAACTTCAACACCTACATAGACAAAAATTGCTACAACACCTAATGCTAAGTGTGAAAAAGACCATACACTACGGGGAAGCTTTTCGTCTTTGCTAGAAGTAACAGAAGCTATTTCAGGCAAATTTAATCTAGTTAATATATAAGCCAAGGCAGCTACAATTACTATTAGTATCGCAAAAGGAACATAAAGCGATGAAATCTGAATATCGTCAGCTGTTCTATTCTGGAAAATAACTGCAGCTACAAAGAATGGTGCAATCGTTGTCATAGTAGAATTACCTGCACCAGCAATTGTTTGACGTTGAACACCGCTTGTGCCCTTCACGTCACAAGCTACTAGATAAGGATTAATAGCTGATTGTAAAAAGGTTAGAGCCGTACCTGCAATAAATGATCCTAAAATAAAAATAAAATATGCATGTGGAATGGTTACACTTCCCATAGTGATAGTAGAACCAGCTGATTGTTCGAACTGAAAAGCAGAAAGTTCAAAAACTACAAATGCGCCAATCAGAATAATCAATCCACGAATCAAAGTACCACGGTATCCGTTATTTACTAATGACTTAGCACTCATGCCCCCCATCAATAAATAAGCTAGGAAGAAAGAAAAAGTAATGACTGTAGCAAGTGTGTTTTTTAAATCACCTGCTTCTTTTAAAAACGCCACCTGCATAGGGGCTTGGAATTGTTGATTTACTACGGTAATGAATCCGACCAAAGACATCAAAATTACCATTGTAATAAATGGACCAACGTAGTTCACATTACGATTTTCATTTGTCATAAATATTAAATTTTATTGTTATTAAACTTATTGTAAAATTATTTGGTGCCAAAGATAATAAATAATTCTTGTTATATTTCTATTTTTAGAATCATAAAAGTAACAAAATTCTTATTTTACAATAAATTTATTATATTAATATCACTTCTTTCTAAAATAAGTTGCCAATCATCAAAAAAATAACGGATATTAAAATTTTATTGCAAACCACCTGTTTTTTTTTAGAATTTTGAGGCTATTTTGAAAATTTATCACACAAAATGTTTTTATTATCAAAAAATATATTACTTTTGCATCCAACATCGAAAATCAACAAATGACTACTTTATTTACATATTTTTATTTCTACTTTTACTTTATCAGGTGAGAGCAGGATAAATAATATGTGAATTTTAATTGATTTAAAACGAAATTTAATATAAAAAATCCTGCTCATACCAACAAGCAGGATTTTTTATTTATACACAAACAACATTTAGTTAAATGAAACGAATAGCTATACAAGGAGGTGCAGGTTCTTTCCATGAAATTGCGGCGCACGCATATTTTAGTGAAGACGAAATAGAAACCGTTGAATGCGACACCTTCAAAGATGTTTTCAAAGCAATGGAAAAAGATGAAAACGTGCTAGGAATAATTGCCATTGAAAACACAATTGTCGGAAGCCTGCTTCAAAATCACAACTTGCTAAGAGAAAGCGGCTGCCGAATAATCGGTGAATATAAATTACGAATTTCACATCAGTTTGTAGCACTACCGGGACAAAAAATCGAAGACATTAAAGAGGTACATTCCCACCCTATTGCCTTAATGCAGTGTGAAGATTTTTTAGATAAGAATAGAAACATTATGGCTGTAGAAAGTGACGACACCGCTATTTCAGCACAAGAAATTGCAGAAAAAAGAATAAAAGGAAGAGCGGCAATTTGCAGTCGTGAAGCGGCTGAGAAATTCGGGCTTGAGATTCTAGAAGAAGGAATAGAAACCAACAAGCGAAACTTCACTCGTTTTCTAATCATTGCGAAGCCGGACATGGCTTACAAGATGAACCGAGGCATGGAGTTGAACAAATCCACTCTTGTTTTTACACTCCCGCATGAGGAAGGCAGTCTTTCCAAAGTGCTTACGATTTTGTCTTTCTATCACATCAATCTTACCAAAATTCAATCGCTTCCAATCATTGGACGTGAGTGGGAATACCAGTTTTACGTAGCGCTGACCTTCTCAGACTACGAACGATACCGCCAAGGTTTGGATGCCATAAGACCATTAACGAGTGAATTTCAAAACTTGGGAGAATACAGGGAAGCACAAACACCTTTGAATTAGTTTATTAGAAAAAATATCGACAATGAAAATCAAACCTGCCAACCGCTTGAACAGCGTATCAGAATATTACTTTTCAGCTAAGTTGCAAGAAATTTCGGATATGAATGCTACTGGAAAAAATGTATTGAACTTGGGTATCGGAAATCCGGATTTACCGCCATCGGCAGCTACCATCGAAAGGTTGTGCCAAGAAGCTCAGAAATCCAATGCACACGGCTACCAAAGCTATATCGGTATTCCCGAACTTAGAAATGGATTTGCCGCATGGTATAAAAAATGGTACGGGGTGGCACTAAATCCTGCCACAGAAATTCAACCGTTAATTGGTTCCAAAGAAGGAATTTTGCACATCACATTGGCTTTTGTCAATCCTGGAGATAGCGTACTGGTACCTAATCCCGGCTATCCAACTTATCAGTCCGTAAGCCGATTAGCCGAAGCTAATGTAATAAATTATGATTTGGATGAGAAGAATGGTTGGCAACCCGATTTTGAAGCATTGGAAAAGTTGGATTTATCGAATGTCAAGCTGATGTGGACCAATTATCCGAACATGCCTACAGGAGCCAACGCAACACCGGAATTATTTGAAAAATTAGTTGCTTTTGGGAAAAAACACAATATCATCATTTGCAACGATAACCCATACAGTTTCATTTTGAATGACAAAAAAATGAGCATCTTGTCAGTTGACGGTGCAAAAGACACCTGCATCGAGCTAAACTCGATGAGCAAATCGCATAACATGGCTGGATGGCGCATAGCAATGCTTGCAAGCAACGAGCAGTTTATTAAATGGGTACTTGCCGTGAAAACCAATGTGGACAGCGGGATGTTTCGCCCGATGATGCTGGCAGCTGCACAAGCCTTAAAAAACCGAAAAGAATGGCACGATGAAATGAACAGAGTCTATGCTGAGCGTAGAAAATTAGCCCACAAAATTATGGATATTTTAGAATGTGAATACAATAAAAATCAAGTCGGCATGTTTATTTGGGCCAAAATTCCCGAAAAATGGAAAAATTCCGGCGAACTTGCCGATAAAATTCTCTATGAGAAAAACGTATTTATCACACCGGGATTTATTTTCGGGAGTAAGGGCGAAAGGTATTTGCGTATTTCGCTTTGTAGTCCGGAAAGTATGCTACATGAAGCGATAAGCCGCTTAAAATCAGATAATCATTGGACAATGAAAACTCATAATTATCTCACTCAATCTAACAAAGACCACAACTTATCAACCGTAAACTACTGATTGTTAACAACATGGAACTAAAATCAATCTTATTGCCGGGCATCGACCCAAAACGACCGCTTGTTATTTCAGGTCCGTGTAGTGCCGAATCCGAAGAACAAGTAATGAGCACTGCCAAATCTTTGTCTAAACTGGGAGTCAAAATATTTCGTGCAGGTGTGTGGAAGCCCCGCACCAAACCGGGCGGATTTGAGGGGCACGGTGCAAAGGCTTTCCCTTGGCTAAAGCGTGTAAAAGAAGAACTCAAGATGTATATTGCCGTGGAAGTTGCCAACGTAAAACACGTTCGTAAAGCGCTTGCCAATGACGTAGATATTATTTGGATTGGTGCACGCACTTCAGCCAATCCATTTTCCGTACAGGAAATTGCTGATGCGCTTGAAGGCACAGATATCCCGGTGCTAATAAAAAATCCGATAAACCCGGATGTCGATCTCTGGATTGGCGCAATTCAACGCATTTACAAAGCCGATATACGCCGTATTGGCGCTATTCATCGAGGATTTAGCTCGGCTGACAAGAAAGTTTACCGAAATCTGCCCCAATGGCATATTCCTATCGAATTGCACCGACAAATCCCCAATCTACCAATAATTTGTGACCCTTCACACATCGGAGGGCGGCGTGAGTTAATTGCACCTATTTGCCAACAAGCCATGGATTTAAATTTCGACGGATTGATTATTGAAACGCACTGCAATCCCGATAAAGCCTGGAGTGACGCAGCTCAACAGATTACACCCGAAGCTCTGGAGCTGATTCTCGATAATATAGTTATTCGGGAAACTACCCAAAGTACAGAAAGCTTAACTGCACTTCGACGTCAAATTGATGGATTAGACAATGATTTACTGGCACTTCTGGCAAAAAGAATGCGCGTTTCCCAGGAAATTGGAACGTACAAAAAAGAACATAACATGCCTATTTTGCAAGCTCAGCGCTACGATAAAATTCTAAAAAACCGAGTTGCACAAGCCGAAAAAATGGGGATGAGTGGCGAATTTATGAAAACCGTGCTGATGGCAATCCATGAAGAAAGCGTAAGGCAGCAAATGCTGATAATGAAGTAGCGTAGATTGTTACATTGTTGTATTGTTTAATTAGTTAAATGTAGTATTAGTAAAGTCATTTGATGTAGTGAGTGCTAATATATTAACAGGATTCTCTACACACTGCACCATTCAACACATACCACTTAACTGTTTAACCACTTCCCCTTTACTGGCTGTGGCGCCCCTCACTTCTTTTCATCAAGCATGGCTTCTTGTTCTCGACACCAAATCAGCGACTTTTTGTAACTCGACATAGCTTCGATATAAGTTTTGCGGTAAGTTTCAACCGACTTTCTGAATTGCTTCAACGCATCTAAATAGGCATCATAATCCGCTATCAGCTTAGCTTGATGCCGAGCCACGTCGATTTCGTGAGGCTGCTTTTCATCGTATATCATCACACGCTCTTTCAGCCGATTCATTGACCTCCGCAAGCGATAGTATTTCTCTACTTCAACTTTACGCATAATATTTAGCTAATGCCGTAATTTGCCCTCTGTGCGGGCTATCGGCAATTCCGTTATTGTGTTAATTTATGTATTAGTATATTGTGGTATTTTAGTTTCAAATATGTATGGTTTGAAATACTTACAAAGATAAAGACTTTTACTTCATTAACAATTGTTTAGATATTAAAATTCTGTTACAAAAACATTCCACAATCAATATGGGTAAAATCCGCACAGTGTATTTCGAGCTACCTATTAAAGTGGTTTTATAAAAATGTAGTCATTAAGTCTTTACATTTGCGATTATTGTCAATTATTCACCATATCATATCTATGTGTCGTTTATCCTGTGTATGCCTCACTTTCACTTCGGGAAGTTGGAAGAACATTAACAAACAAGTCAAACAAACTTCCTTCCAAAAACTTTCCACTTTATCAAAGTTTTATTTTAACTTTGCAAAGTTTAATTATATTCATACACCAATCAACCATACTGTTTATTTTATTAACTACTCTACCAAACAATGAACACAATAGGTAAACTTTTTACATTTACATCGTTCGGAGAGTCGCACGGCAAAGGTGTTGGCGGAATCATTGACGGATGTCCGACAGGAATAGAAATAGATAAGGATTTCATCCAAAAGGAGCTCAGACGTCGTCGTCCGGGGCAATCTGCCATTACTACACCACGCAAAGAGGAAGACCGAGTGGAATTTCTTTCCGGAATCTTTGAAGGAAAAACTACCGGTACTCCCATTGCCTTTGTCATTTGGAATAAAAATCAGAAAAGCAAGGATTACGACCATTTAAAGGATGTATATCGTCCGTCGCATGCAGACTATACGTATCAGCAAAAATACGGCATCCGTGATTATCGGGGAGGTGGACGTAGTTCTGCACGTGCCACAGCAGGCTGGGTAGTGGCGGGCGCCGTGGCAAAACTCGTTTTGAAACCACACGGCATTACTATTACGGCATACACGTCGCAGGTGGGCAACATCGCATTAAAAAAACCATACACAGATTTAAACCTATTGATGATAGAAGACAACATTGTGCGTTGTCCAGAATCAAAAACAGCGCAAAAAATGATTGATTATATCGACAAACTGCGTATCGAAGGTAATTCTATCGGCGGAACTGTAAGCTGTGTGATAAAAGGTGTTCCCGTAGGTTGGGGAGAACCGATTTTCGATAAAATGCAGGCACGACTCGCACATGCCATGCTCAGTATCAATGCTGCACACGGATTTGATTACGGAAAAGGGTTTGATGGAATCAGCATGACCGGAGCCGAAATGAACGACCCCTTTGAGCTAAAAGATGGAAAAGTTACTACCCGAACAAATCATTCAGGAGGGATTCAAGGAGGCATCAGTAACGGGCAAGATATTTATTTTAGAGTACTTTTCAAGCCGGTTTCTACTATTTCACAAAAACAGACTACACTCAACAAAGACCTAAAAAAAGTAACACTGGAAGCCAAAGGGCGTCACGACCCGTGCGTATTACCACGTGCCGTGCCTATTGTAGAAGCAATGGCAGCCGTCACTTTACTGGATTTATACTTATTGAATCGATAGCCAATATGTCCGAAGAAATTATCACATCTAAACACTGGTTAGTTCTTACTAATCCTACTGCCGGAAAACGCAAATTCCGCAGGCAAAGCAACTATGTGCTTTCTGAGTTAAAGAAAGCCCGCATCCCATATATTTTTAAAGTGACCAAGTACTCAGGGCACGCTGTTGAAATTGCACACTATTATGCCAAAAGAAATTGTATCAACTTCCTTGTTTTGGGTGGAGATGGATCTATAAGCGAAGTAATTAACGGTATCTTTTCAGCAAATCCGGAAGATACTTCTAAGCTGACCATTGCAATTATTCCCCGCGGGACGGGAAATGATTGGGGGCGATTCTGGAAATTTACGAAAAACACCAAAGACTCCTTAAAAATATTTCTCAATAAGAAAAAAAAGTCGATTGATATAGGGAAAATTCATTATTATGATGAAAACGACCAAGAAACAGAACATTTTTTTATTAATTCTATCGGTTTTGGGCTGGATGCTGAAGTTGTTGCAACAACACACCGCCTGAAAAGATATGTGGGAAGTTTCTCGTTCCTTTATACCATTTCGTTGTTACTCGCAGTTTTCAGACACAAACCTACTCCGGCACAACTTGAAACTGATGGTAAAAGCATCAATCTTAAACTTTTCTCCATGAACATTGCCAACGGACCTTATACCGGTGGCGGAATAAAACAAAATCCTTTTGCACTCCCATACGACGGCATTTTTGATATGATGGTGGCGGAAAAGCCAACTCTCAAAGATGTTTTTTCGGCAATTCCCTTAATTTTCAATGACAAACTGTCGCAACTTCCCTTTATCAAAAACTCACAAGCAAAAGAAGTTGTTATTAACACAGAGCAAGCAATTTTAGTTGAAGCCGATGGAATCATCATCCCTAATGCTCACAACTGCAAAGTGTCCATTTTACCCGAAGCTATTCAGATGATTGTCCCATAAATATCAGACATGGGAATTACAAAGAGAAGTTATTTTAAGCGTTTGAAGCAACTAATCCAAAATGCTTTAACGCGTTGTACAATCCATCATCGTCCACAGAATCAGTTACATAATCGGCAGCAACTTTAACTTTATCGGAAGCATTTCCCATTGCCACGCCCACACCAACATGCTTAAGCATAGCAATATCATTACCTCCATCACCAATCGCCATGGTTTCTTCCAATTTTATCCCAAATTTAGCGATGATATTATCTATCCCTATAGCCTTGCTGCTCCCTTTCGGCACAAAATCAGTAAAAGCCGGATGCCATCTCAATGAGTCACAATCAGGCAAGTGTGGTTTCACAGTTTTTTCTTCCTCCTCCGAAATAAATGAAACCATTTGATAAATATCCCGTTGAAGAGACTCTTCAAGCGAACGGATTTTCAAATTCGGAAAAAGTTTAAGCTTTTGTACTTCATCCACCACATCATTCATATAGTTAATAAACAGCCCTTCATCGTCCATTACCAAACAAGGGAAAGGATGTGTTTTTTGAAGTTTTATCATTGATTTTACATTACTTTTAGGTATGCAATGCTTGTAAATCGGCTGCTTATCAGCTGAAACGCATAATCCACCGTTAATTACAATGTATCCGTCAAAATTTAAGTCCCCAAAATGGGGTAAAGATAAAATATGCCTTCCTGTAGCAAGAAACACTTTCACCCCTTTCTCATGAAGCTCAGCAATAGCCTGTCTTGTGGATAAAGGAATTTCGTGAGTTTTGAAACTAACTAACGTACCATCAACATCTAAAAAAACTGCCTTTATCATATTTTTCTTTTTGAACTGTAACGAAAAACTGTAATTAATTTTTTTGTTCTCACATAAAAAACTGTTAAACAAAATCTACATCATCTACATCTACCGCGCTATATTTTATTTATTGAATTTTGATTTTTTGATGTTATCTTTTTCTAAATACATTATCAAACGAGTAACTCACTCCGAGCCGTATTCCTGTTTCTAAAATTCGATTAGCATTTTGATCAAAATTAATCGGTAAAATAGAATGCGTTTTAAGATAAGGATTCACAAAAATTCCATAGCCTACTTCTGAATCCAACTTAATCCCAAAGCCAAAATAAGAACCGATTCCGGGTTCTTGCTGCGTAATATCTACCAACAATCCGCCATTTATAAACCCAATATTTAGAAATCCGACGCGAAAGCCCACTGGAAGATTTACAACATGATAAGCAATGTCTTCTGTTTGATTAACAGCCTTGTTCGAACCATCAATAAGCCCGCTAACAACAGTTTTTTCAAAGCTCTGCAAACTGTAATTCGCTCCTGTTTCTAATTCCAGCCAATCGTTGACGGGATACCAATAATCGGCTGAAAAAGAAATAAATCCTTGCCCATCAAATACCATAAAATCTTTTTTTATAGCTGCTGATTGAAGCATCGAGTTAGTATTAAGAGTAGAAAGCGTGAAACCAATAGTCCCCTTTTTCTGAGCATCAGCCGCTCCAAAAAGTATCAAAACGAAAAAAACAGTAAGCAATATCCTTAATTTATTCATAATAATATCTCTCCTTTTACAAATAAACGCCCAAAAATAATCAATTGCCAATGATTACACAAAACAAATCGGAATTCAAACCCTAAAAAAGTAAAATTAAAGCTATAAAAACAGCACTATCTTATCGTTTCACACTTTAAAATTTCGTATCTTTGCATTTTATTTGAAACAATTTTGAAGTTAAAATATTTGAACAAAACCAATCATGATTCACTTCTTTCAATCCCCCGAGCAGCACATCTACGCTGTACAAACCACATCACGGTTTACCGACGAAGTTATCAACAAACTTATTTGGCTTTTTGGCGAAGCGAAACTGCTCTCCACGAATAGAATTGAAGGTACATTCATCGGTCCGCGCCGAGAAATGATTACACCTTGGAGTACAAATGCGGTAGATATTACCCGAAACATGGGAATAAACGGAATTACCCGAATTGAAAAATATATTTCAGTTTCTGCCGACACGAAATTTGACCCGATGCTTCAACGGAAATACGACGGTTTAGATCAAGACATTTTTCTGGTGGACAAAGAACCTGAAACCATTCAATTTGTGGATGATATCGCAGTATACAACGAAAAAGAAGGACTTGCGCTAAGTGAAGATGAAATAGAATACTTAAACGACGTTTCTAAAAAGATTGGAAGGGAACTAACTGACAGCGAAGTGTTTGGCTTTTCACAAGTAAATTCCGAACATTGCCGACATAAAATTTTCAACGGGAAGTTTATTATTGACGGTGAAGAGAAAGAAATGACGCTTTTCCAGCTTATCAAACAAACTTCCAAAGACAATCCGAACGGATTAGTTTCAGCATACAAAGACAACGTTGCCTTCAACCAAGGACCTGTTATAGAACAATTTGCACCAAAATCAGAGAATAAACCCGATTTTTTCGGAACAAAGGAAATTGAAACCGTGCTTTCACTCAAAGCTGAAACGCACAATTTTCCGACTACCGTTGAGCCGTTCAACGGCGCAGCTACAGGTACCGGTGGTGAAATTCGCGACCGACTCGGCGGTGGAAAAGCCAGCCTTCCTTTGGCAGGAACGGCGGTTTACATGACAAGCTACCCAAGAATAAATCCCAATGCTCCACAATCGCCACTCAAAGCAAGAAAATGGCTCTACCAAACTCCCGAGCAACTGCTTTTGAAAGCTTCGAACGGTGCTTCCGATTTTGGAAACAAATTTGGTCAACCACTTATCTGCGGTTCTTTACTTACTTTTGAACATCAAGAAAATGACAAAATCTACGGCTACGACAAGGTAATCATGCTTGCGGGCGGTGTGGGTATGGCAAATAAACGCGATGCGATAAAAGGCACCCCTGAAGCTGGAGACAAAATAATTGTGATGGGTGGCGACAATTACCGCATTGGAATGGGTGGTGGAGCAGTATCGTCAGTAGAAACAGGTGAATTTGATAATGCGATAGAGTTGAACGCTATACAACGCTCCAACCCGGAAATGCAAAAAACCGTGGCAAATGTGATACGCGCTTTAGCTGAGAGCGACGACAACCCAATCGTATCTATACATGACCACGGAGCCGGCGGACACTTGAACTGCCTATCTGAACTAGTAGAGACTACAGGTGGTGTGATTGAACTGGAAAAACTACCCGTTGGTGACCCCACCTTGAGTGCAAAAGAAATTATCGGCAATGAAAGCCAAGAACGTATGGGGCTTTTGATAAAAGAAAAAGACATTGAACGACTACAAAAAATAGCTGATCGTGAGCGTGCTCCGTTTTACGTTGTTGGTGAAACCACAAACGACATGCAGTTTGTTTTCAAAGGAAAAGACGGCGTCAAACCGATTGATTTGCTGCTTGATTACATGATTGGAAAACCACCTCGCACAGTAATGACTGACAGCACAATGGACGAGCAATATTCGCCGGTGGAATTTGACGAAGACAAACTACAGGAATACCTGCTAAACGTCCTTCGCATGGATGCCGTAGCTTGTAAAGATTGGCTTACCAACAAAACGGACCGCTCAGTAACAGGAAAAGTTGCCCGCCAGCAAACCATTGGTGAAATCCAGCTTCCGCTCAGCAATCTCGGCGTCATGGCGCTTGATTACCGCGGGAAATCGGGTATTGCAACGTCAATCGGTCACGCTCCGCAAGTTGCTTTGATTGACCCGCAAGCCGGCTCAGTAATGGCTATAGCCGAAGCATTGACCAATATCGTGTGGGCACCGCTGAAAGATGGTTTGAAAAGCGTATCACTTTCAGCTAACTGGATGTGGCCCGGCAAAAACCCGGGTGAAGATTCGCGCCTTTATCGCGCTGTAGAAGCTTGCAGTAAATTTGCGAGCACGCTTGGCATCAATATCCCTACCGGAAAAGACAGTCTTTCCATGACGCAAAATTATCCGGACGGAATGCGTGTTTTTGCACCGGGGACAGTAATTATTTCAGCCGGAGCAGAAGTGTCTGATGTGAAAAAAATAATTACCCCACTAATAATCAATGACAAGAACACAAGCCTTTACTACATCGATTTTTCTTTTGACAGCTATAAATTAGGTGGTTCTGCATTGGCACAAACACTGAATAAGTTAGGCAAAATGGCTCCAACGGTAAAAGACACCGAATACTTTAGAGATGCTTTTAATGCCATTCAGGAACTTATAAACAAAAACTTAATCTTGGCTGGACACGATATTTCGGCAGGCGGCATGATAACCACATTGCTTGAAATGTGTTTTGCCAATAACTCTGGCGGTCTGAAAATAAATTTGGAAGGAATCGCTGAAAATTCATTGGTAAAATTATTATTTGCTGAAAACCCGGGCGTTATCATTCAAGTGAAAGATACAGATTCGGTAGATAAAGTGCTGAAAAACAATGGAATCAGTTTTTCCAAAATTGGTAATCCTATCGAAGAACGTAGACTTGAAATTCATAAGAAAAAACTTGCTTATTCTTTCTCAATCAACGAAATGCGAGATGTTTGGTACGAATCTTCATATCTTTTAGACAAAAAGCAAAGCGGTACAACCAAAGCGACCGAACGTTTTGAAAACTATAAAAAACAACCGCTTGAATTCGCATTTCCAAAAAATTTTACAGGAAAACTTGCTCAATATGGACTTTCGCCGAACAGAAAACCGAGCGGAATCAAAGCCGCCATCATCCGCGAAAAAGGAACAAACGGCGAGCGCGAAATGGCTTATGCACTGTATTTGGCTGGTTTCGACGTGAAAGATGTTCATATGACCGATTTGGCTACCGGACGAGAGACACTGGAAGATATCAACATGATAGTATTCTGTGGTGGATTTTCCAATTCCGACGTACTCGGATCTGCCAAAGGTTGGGCCGGGGGATTTTTGCACAACGATAAAGCCAAAACCGCTCTCCAAAATTTCTACAAACGCAAAGATACACTTAGTCTTGGTGTTTGCAACGGTTGTCAGCTGATGATAGAATTAAATCTGATAAATCCCG
Source organism: Bacteroidales bacterium (assembly GCA_012518275.1). GTDB lineage: Bacteria > Bacteroidota > Bacteroidia > Bacteroidales > Paludibacteraceae > UPXZ01. Next base: position 3,643 of record JAAYSS010000098.1, on the reverse strand, counting down.
AACACAAGAAACGTACACGTATGCTTCGCAACGAAAGTGGCAAATTTGAAAGTTCTTTTGTATCGTTGAATATTCCTAAGAATAACTCGGTCATGTTCAAAACACTTTCAGACAGTAAACTTGGTGTATGGGTAGCCCACGGCGAAGGAAAATTCTCCCTTCCGATGGGGGAAAACGCTTATAACGTAGTTGCAAAATACAACTACAACTCCTACCCTGCCAACCCAAACGGTTCGGATTATTCTGTTGCCGGCATTTGCTCGGCTGACGGACGCCATTTGGCTATGATGCCCCATTTAGAACGCGCTATATTCCCCTGGCAATGTGCATTTTATCCCGAAGAGCATGTCCGTTCCGATGAAATTACGCCCTGGATTGAAGCATTTGTAAATGCGAGAAAATGGATTGAAGAAAACAAATAAGTATTTCATCCCATGAAAAAACAATCCCTTAAAAAATTTGTCTATCTATCCATTGCAGCTGCCGTGGTTACGATAGGTTTGAAATTCTCGGCGTATTTTTACACCGGGTCCATGGGATTATTGTCTGATGCGTTGGAATCTTGCGTGAACCTGATTGCTGCAATCATAGCACTCATCATGATTCATATAGCAGAAATGCCCGCTGATAAAAGACACGGATTCGGACACACGAAAGCAGAATATTTTTCAAGTGCTATTGAAGGCGGACTTATCATGGTTGCTGCATTCAGCATTATTTGGTCAGCTACACCACGGCTGTTTAATCCACAACCCATTGAAAATGTGGGATTAGGATTGGCAATATCAGTAAGTGCATCACTTGTGAATTTTGGTGTGGCGATGATATTGTTGAAAAATGCTAAAAAACACCGTTCGCTACTTCTCGAAGCTGACGGAAAGCACTTGATGACCGATGTTTGGACATCTGTGGGAGTAATTGTTGCCATCGGTTTGGTAAAATTAACGGGCTGGCTTATTCTCGACCCGATAATTGCTATTGCAGTGGCTATAAATATTATTTGGACCGGATTTCAGTTACTCAAACGCTCTGCAAGCGGACTAATGGATGCATCCATTTCAGATGAAGATTTAAAAAAAATCACCGATTATTTGAATGGTTTAAAAACAGAGTATATTGATTACCATTCACTTATGACACGTCAGGCTGGATTGAGAAAATTTATTTCGCTGCACCTGTTGGTCCCGGGGGACTGGTCTGTAAAAAAAGGGCACGACTTTGCCGAAAATGTAGAAGAAACTATTGAAGAGATGCTTACTGAACTGGTTACCGTTTCCACACACATTGAGCCAATTGAAGATCCGGCGTCAATGCGCGATATTGGAATTGATAGGAAAAAATAGTAACCATTGAATATTTTTTTTAGATTTTGATAATTGATAAGATAAAAATGCTGTGATATGTTAAAAAACCACCCAAAAGGCGTGTATGTTGCATTTGCCACGAATGTTGGCGAACGGTTCGGTTTTTACATCATGATGGCAATTTTATCGCTTTTCCTTCAGGCGAAATACGGATTATCCGTTGCTGATACGGGCGATTATTACAGCTGGTTCTATTTCGGGATTTATGCTACAGCCCTTTTCGGGGGAGCCATTGCCGACTGGATGAGAAAATACAAAACTGTTATTTTCATCGGGCAGATAATGATGATTGGTGGCTATGTGCTTATGGCGCTACCCTTTATGTCGCTTCATGGCTCTATGATTGCGCTTCTAATCATTGCGTTGGGAAACGGGATGTTCAAAGGAAACCTGCAAGTAGTTGTGGGTCAGCTCTATGACGACGAGCGCTACGCAAAACTTCGCGACAGCGCTTTCCTTTTCTTCTACATGGGTGTAAATATCGGAGCTTTGTTCGCACCTTTCATAGCTTCCGGATTACGAAACTGGTGGCTTAGCCAACATGGATTCCATTACGATGGAAACTTAGTAAGAGTTTGTCATCAATTCCTTGACAACACACCGATTGATACACTGCAGTTTCAAGCATTAGCCCAAAAGGCAACTATACAAGGACAAACTGTTCTCTCTCTGCCCGAATTTGCCGACCGATACATCCAAGTTTTCACACAGGGTTACCACTTGGCATTTGGTTTGGCGGCGCTGGCAATGGTGTTTTCAATGATTGTTTATGTCTTTTTCAACCAAACTCTTCCCGAGAGTACAGTCAGACCCGCCACCAAACAACTTTTCGAGTCATTTCAGGTAAAACAGCCTCTCAAACAACGCAAAGTGAAGCTTGTAGCCATATCTGTGATAGTTATTACAATTCTTGTTTTCCAACTTATTCCCGGTCTCGATATCGTCGGAAAACTCGGTTTAAGCCTTGCGGTCGGCTTATTCATCGCATTTATTGCCTTTATTTATGTCATGGCAACAGAAAGCGAAAAACCAAGAGTGATTTCACTGATTTCTCTTTATATAGTAGTGATTTTCTTTTGGATGTCATTCAATCAAAACGGTCTGGCTCTCACGCAGTTTGCATTGGATTATACGGTTAAGGAAGTAAGTCCGTTTACTTTCCTTTTCTTTGATTTGAAGTCTATTTTGTGCGTCATTTTGGTTATTGTTGGTATGGTTTTGGTACTACACAGAAAATCCACACTTCGTTATCGTTTTATTGGCGGATTAATAACCGCATCATTCCTAATCGCTTGTATCTATTTTGTAAGGACATCACCAGAAAGAAATATTATTTCTCCCGAAGTATTCCAAGCGTTTAATCCTCTTTTTATCTTATTGATTATGCCGATAATTATCTGGCTGTTCAATTTTCTGAGTTTCAAAGGAATTAAACCTTCAGCACCCCGTAAAGCTGCAATTGGACTTATCATTGCAGGAGTGGCATTTGTGATTCTGATTATCGGTTCAAGGAACCTCATTTCGCCTCAACATTTGAACGGGGCAATTACTCCCGATAGTTCACGTGTATCTCCATATTGGCTTATCGGCACCTACTTCACGCTTACGGTTGCCGAAATTTTCCTGAGTCCGATGGGTGCTTCGTTTATTTCAAAAGTAGCCCCCAAACGGTTTATGGGATTGATGCAAGGCGGATGGCTGTTTACAACCGCCGTGGGCAGCAAATTCGTGGTGCTTGGCAGTTTCTTGTGGAATAAAGTAAACCTATCGGTTCTGTGGGGAATCTTTGCAGCCGCCTGTATTCTTTCTGCAATTATCATTTTCCTTAACATCAAGAAGCTGGAAAAAGCTGTGTTTGATTAAGTCCGTAGATTCAAGTACTAAATGCAACATTATTACGCAAAGAGCAAAAAATATCTTTTTGGGGGTATGTAAGTTCAACAAGTAAATATCTTACCAAATAAACAATTTAGCCTATCAGTTTATTTAGTTTGTATTTTCTTTCCGACCTTAAGTTGATACAACGCCCGTACCAGAAGTAACGCAATAATTGGCAGAAAAGCGATATTTAACACTTGGATTTTCAGTACAGCAATTACAAAACTAAAAGCAAGCAAAATAAAATATCCTTCTAGATATCGTTTTAAAACCGAATCTGCTTTTTTTACAAATATAAAAACAACAGCCAGTAAGTTCAACGGATTACACCAAAGCAAATTATAGTTGGATTTTACGAGCGGATGTATAGAAAAAACCGCTAAATAGAAAATTATCAGTCC
>JAAYSS010000097.1 GCA_012518275.1 Bacteroidales bacterium | reverse complement strand
TATTATTTGCTCATTTATCAGGCATATCTGTTGGAATGGGACAAGTTACCGAGTATCGATAATTACTCCCTCTTTATAGACAACTTTCGAGAAAACTCCATTATCTAACAAATCCCAATTGCCATCTTTTAAATCATTTACCCAACCGCCTCCAATAAATAGAACACTTTGACCTACTTGATACACACGAGCATAAAGCTTATCACCTTTCTTTATGTATGGTTTTAAATCAGATAATGCAATAAGAATTGCATCTGATTTGACTTTAAACAAGGGCATTTTCTTTGAACAATTTATAAAAATTGTGTCAAGATTTACTGAAAATGGAACTTTATAAATAGTATCTTCAACAACAGTCTCTTGCAGCACCAAAAACATTCCTTTAGTTATTTTGAACGAAATATCACTTTCTTTATCAATGTAATAAAGGTTATTGGAGTTCGACAAGTGACTAAAATTAGGTTCTTTATCATAATCTTTTTCTCGGTCAGAGCAGTAAGCTGAAGAAAAAACTGCTGAAATCCCAATTAATGACAATAATATTTTTATTACATTTTGTTTCATGGGTCTATCTATTAGGAAGTGGTATTAAGTAAAGTGATAAATTATGTTCCCCCGCTCGCGCGGATATCCATCCGTGCATTGCTTGAAAAGCTATTTTTCCATTGTTTCCATAGCTATAAATTTTGAAGATAATAATTTGATTATTAGCGTTTTCAAGATAGATTGTTTTTTTGAAATGTGCAGCTTTTTTGTGTTTTATGTGGGCGAAGTTATCGACGAGCTGCCGGAAATTCTTTTTATTGCAGAATAAATTATTCTGATGCGCCGAGAGCTCTTTTAGTTTCCGAAACCACCAAAAGAGCTCTTTTCACATCGGCATAGCTTTCGCCATAACTAAAAGAGCTGTTTTTATTCCCGTCCTTTCGGATATGCTCTTAAAATTTACAAATTTTGAGCAGTCCGCCACTGAGATTTAATCCCAGCTACCTTTGTTATAAGTCTGCCTGCCGCAGGTAGGGCTTTATAACCCGCCAATAACTAAAAACGTTGCGGATGGAGCACGGGGAAATAAATTTATAGCTCATCCCGTCGCAGCGGAAAAGTATTTATCATTTCAACAATCTTTTCTTCCATCTCCTCATCAGTGCCACTTACCACGTGCTTTGCACGGATATAGAATGGTTCCCGCTCGGCTAAGTTGGCAGCGATGAAAGCCTCCAAATCATTCCCCTTGTAACTTGCCAGGATAGGGCGCTTGCGTATATTCGTAGCTTTCAGTCGGTCGCTCAATTCCTTTGGCGTAAGGCAGATATAGATCGTTTCTCCCTTCTCGTTCATCACGTCCATATTATCAAAAAAGCAGGGTGTACCTCCTCCCGTTGCAATAAGTACGTTTTCGTATTCTGCCACTTCCAGCAGACAATTTCGTTCCAGTTCGCGAAATTTATCCTCGCCAAGCTCCGAAAATATCTCGGCAACGGTTTTGTGATGCCTTCCCTCAATGTGTGCGTCCATGTCCACAAAATTCAGTTCAAGCCGTTTAGCTACACGCCGCCCGATGGTGGTTTTTCCGGAACCCATATATCCGATTAAGAATATCCTCATACCTCGTTGATGTTTCGAAATACAAATATACAAATTTTTTGAATGTATCAAATGGTGTTAATATACTGCCGAAACAATTTATTAATTCTCGCACAAAGTTTGTCATTTTGTCAAAAAATACCTTTATATTTGCATTTTAATTTAGAATCTAAAGGTATGAATAGCGACAATTCTGTCTTATTGATATTTACCGGTGGAACAATCGGCATGACTTCCGATCCGGAAACGGGTGCGCTCCGACCGGCCGATTTCGAATCTGTAGAGAAATTGATGCCTGAGCTAAAAGACATGGGAATACACATTGCGGGTGTTCCATTGCTTCCGTTGGTGGACTCGTCGGATATCAGTCCTAAAGTTTGGGAGCGGATTGCCCTGACTATTGAAGAGCACTACGACAGCTACGATGGTTTTGTGGTGCTTCACGGCACCGACACCATGTCCTACTCGGCTTCGGCGCTCAGTTTCATGCTTACCGGACTCGCAAAACCGGTGATTTTTACCGGCTCCCAAATTCCTATCGGCGTGCTCCGTACTGACGCTAAAGAAAACTTGATTACTGCCATTGAAATTGCATCAGCCAAGAAAGGCGGTAAAGCTGTGGTGCCGGAAGTTTGTATCTATTTCGAAGACAAACTTTTTCGCGCCAACCGCACCACCAAGCAGACTTCGGAACATTTCAGTGCTTTCAAGTCCTTTAATTATCCGCCGTTGGCGGAAGTCGGTGTTCACATCAAATTTTTGCACCACAACATTATGAAAGTCCCCGAAAATGCAAAGCTTCATGTCCGTACCAAAACCGACAGAAATATAGCTATTCTAAAAATATTCCCCGGGATAACCGAAAAAACGGTAAACGGAATTTTGAATATTGATGGTTTGAAAGCGGTAATTTTAGAAACTTTCGGTGCCGGCAATGCGCCTCGTGGCGAGTGGTTCTATCAGGCTTTGAAGAATGCAACCGAAAAGGGAATCATCATCGTGAATAAATCGCAATGCAGTGCAGGCTCCGTAGAAATGGGGCTTTATGAAACCAGTCTGAACCTGCTGAATGCCGGTGTCATCAGCGGTTACGATGCCACGACAGAAGCACTTGTAGCCAAGCTGATGTATCTCCTCGGCGAAAACGGCAATAGGGAAAAAGTGAAAACACAAATGGCGAAAAGCTTGTGTGGCGAAATGACAATTGGTTAAGTGGTTGAATAGTTAAGCTCTTAAATAGTAAAATGGTGTATTTAGCATTCCACTCAACCACTTAACTATTCACCAAACTATTGATAAAACACTCCGTGTGTAATAAAATACTCCAAGATGTAGAAGCTTGCTCCGGCAAAATAACCTAGTAAAGCTATCCAGCTGATTTTTTTCACGTACCAGAAGAAGTTAATTTTCTCCATTCCCATAGCAGCAACACCGGCTGCTGAGCCGATAATCAGGATGCTCCCACCGGTTCCGGCACAGTATGCCAGGAACTCCCATAGGTAGTGATCCATTGGGTATTGAGCCAAATCGTACATACCTTGTGAAGCTGCAACAAGCGGTACGTTGTCAATTACGGCAGATGCCAAACCGATTGAAATTACAATGGCGTTGATATTGCTGATTTTTGCGTCCAAAAATTGCGACAAGTTATGTAAGACGCCTGAAACCTCAAGCGATGCCACCGCCAGCAGTATGCCAAGGAAAAACAGAATACTCGGCAAGTCAATACGTGAAAGTACCGAAATAAGGCTTCTTTTTTTCTCTTCTTCCGGCATTTCTTCGCCTCGCGTATGTTTGTGGTGCATAAGATCAGTTACAATCCAAAGAATGCTTAAGCCAAGCATCATTCCCATGAATGGGGGGAGATGGGTAAGTGTTTTGAAAATTGGAACCATAATAAGCATACCCAAGCCAAGAGTCAGGATAAACGACTGCTGCTTTTTAGAAAGTAGTTTGTAAGTTTCGGTAGCCAAGAAAGGGCGCTCTACACTTCCTTTCATGGTCAGCGAAAGTACCGTCAAAGGCACTACCAAAGAAATGAAGCTCGGTAAGAATAAGCGCGTTACAATATTTAGTGCTGAAATTTGTCCTCCAATCCAAAGCATGGTGGTAGTTACGTCACCAATCGGACTCCAAGCACCACCGGAATTGGCAGCAATAATCACAATGCCCACAAAAAACATCCTTTCGTCGTGGTCTTTTATCAGCTTTCTGAGTAGTGAAATCATCACGATGGTAGTTGTAAGGTTGTCCAAAACTGCAGAAAGGAAGAATGTAAGAATCCCCACCGTCCAAAGCAATGAGCGTTTTTTCGTTGCATGGATTCTCTCCGTTATGACTTCAAACCCGTTGTAGCTGTCTATTAACTCGACAATAGTCATGGCACCCATCAAAAAGAAAAGGATGCTCGAAATGTCACCCAAGTGTCTTAGCAACTCGGAGTTAACCAAATTCGTGTCGGAATGGGAGACGATGTATAAAACCCATAAAATTACGCCGGTGAGCAGGGCAGAAGCTGTTTTGTTGATTTTGATGTTATGCTCCAAGGCAATGGCGGCATAACCTATGGCAAATAAAATAACTAGTAATGTTGTCATGCGGTAACGAGCCGAGCTCTTTATTAAATAATTTTTTCGTGATTTGTGATTATTTAAAACAAAACTGTAACAATCTTTTGGGGAAAAAGTTTAGGGTCGATTAACAAATTGACCAAAATAATTATTAATCGAGTTTAAGAACAGCCAAGAATGCTTTTTGTGGAACCTCCACGGACCCGATTTGCTTCATCCGTTTCTTTCCTCTTTTCTGCTTTTCGAGTAGTTTACGCTTACGGCTCACGTCGCCTCCATAACATTTTGCTGTAACGTCTTTCCGAAGTGCTTTGATGGTTTCTCGAGCAATGATTTTTGAACCGATTGCAGCTTGTATGGCTATTTCAAACTGCTGGCGAGGAATCAGTTCTTTCAGCCTTTCACACATACGACGTCCTAGCGAATAGGCATTATCGATATGTATCAATGATGAGAGCGCATCGACCGGCTCACCGTTCAACAAAATATCCAACTTTATTAGCTTGGAGGGTCTGAATCCGCTTATATGGTAGTCAAAGGATGCGTATCCTTTTGAAATGCTTTTCAGTTTGTCGTAGAAATCAAATACAATTTCACCCAGAGGCATGTCGTAAATCAGTTCAATCCGATTGCCCGATACGTATTCTTGTTTTACCAGCTCCCCTCGTTTGCCGAGGCAAAGTGTCATTATCGGACCTATAAAGTCGGTTGTGGTAATAACAGATGCACGGATGTAAGGTTCCTCGATTACATCAATCAGCATTACATCAGGCAGTTCCGACGGGTTGTGAACTTCGAGCAGTTCGCCTTTTTTGGTGTGTACTCTATAAGAAACGTTCGGTACGGTGGTAATTACGTTCATGTCAAACTCGCGGTCTAACCGCTCTTGGATAATCTCCATGTGCAGCATTCCGAGAAATCCGCAACGGAATCCAAAGCCGAGAGCAGCGGAAGATTCCGGATCAAATGAGAGTGATGCATCGTTCAGCTGAAGTTTTTCAAGCGAAATGCGTAAGTCTTCAAAATCTTCGGCATCAATCGGATACACGCCGGCAAACACCATCGGTTTTACTTCTTCAAAACCGGCAATGGCTTCGTCGCAAGGGCGTTTTACGTGAGTGATGGTGTCACCCACTTTTACCTCTTTAGAAGTTTTTATTCCGGAGATAATGTAGCCTACATTTCCGGCGCTGAGCGATTTTTTAGGTATCATATCTAATTGTAAAACACCCACCTCATCTGCTTCGTATTCTTTTTCGGTAGCTACAAATTTTACCAAATCACCTTTGTTAATAGTTCCGTTTACAATTTTAAAATAGGCAATAATACCGCGAAAAGGATTAAACATGGAGTCAAAAATCAATGCTTGGAGCGGTGCGTTCGGATCTCCGACAGGTGCAGGAATTCGCTCAACAATTGCCTTTAAAATAGCTTCGATTCCCATACCCGTTTTTCCGCTGGCACGGATGATGTCTTCCAGTTCGCACCCCAGCAGTTCTATAATTTGATCTGCCACCTCCTCAGGCATGGCACTGTCCATATCCATTTTGTTCATGATGGGAATAATTTCCAAATCATGCTCTATGGCCATGTATAAGTTTGAAATTGTCTGAGCTTGAATGCCTTGTGTGGCATCTATGATTAGAAGTGCGCCTTCACAAGCAGCGATGGAACGAGATACCTCGTACGAAAAATCAACGTGTCCCGGAGTGTCAATCAGATTAAAAATATATTCTTCGTCTCCGAGTTTGTAATTCATCTGAATGGCGTGGCTTTTAATAGTAATGCCACGTTCACGCTCCAAGTCCATGTTGTCAAGCACTTGCGATTGCAGGTCTTTGCTTGAAACTGTTTGCGTGTATTCAAGCAGACGGTCGGCAAGGGTGCTTTTCCCGTGATCAATGTGGGCTATTATACAGAAATTTCGTATATTCTTCATCGTAGTGTGTGAAAATGCTAAAAATTATTGAGATACAAAATTACTAAAAAATTATCAATCAGCAATTTTTGAACCATTATTGGAACAATGTCTTTATAGAGAAAAGACAAGTTAAATATCAGAAAATAAGGCTTTTGGATCCAAGTTTGGTAGGGTAATAAAACAGAATTGAGCACCTGCTTTTCTAACAAGGGACTTAACGTTGAGAAGAAAAAAAGCCTGACGTTCACGAACGTCAGGCTTTTACTTTATGAATTATTGTTATTAGTATCGTTCAATTGCGGATGAGTTTTTTCTTTTAAATCATCCTCGTGAGGAAATAATTTATCAATTCCGATTATCACGAAATAAAATATCGTCATAAACAAGAATACGCCGGCAAGCCCGATTCCGGATATTTTAAGAGCTAACATAAATGCTTCGTTCATAGTTGTATAAATGTAAAAAATTAATAAAAATGCTGTTGTTCTCTCATAGGATATAGTGATTTATCCTGCAAATAAAGGAACTAACAGTAAAATTAAACCACCCACGATTACCGAGCCGATTTGTCCGCCTACGTTGGTACTGATGGCAGGCATTAGCAGGTAGTTGGGCGGGTCTTCTTTTCGCCCCATTCCGTGGATTACGCGTGCTGACATCGGGAATGCGGAGATTCCGCAAGCGCCTACCATAGGATTGACTTTCTTATCTTCCGGAAGGAAAAGGTTCATCAGCTTTGCAAAGAGAACACCTCCTGCCGTGTCAAACACGAATGCAAATATACCTAATCCAAGAATAAAGATTGTATCTAAACGGACAAATTGCTCTGCCTGCATGGTGCTGGCAATGGTGATTCCAAGTAAAAGAGTTACTAAGTTTGCCAATTCATTTTGAGCTGATTTTGAAAGACTGTTGAGCACACCACATTCACGAATTAAGTTACCGAACATCAAGAAACCGATCAGCGGCAAGGATGATGGAGCGATAAGTCCGGCTAAAACAGTAATTAGAATAGGGAACATAACCAGCGTCGTTTTTGATACTTTTTTATTAGTGTCGCTCTGCATACGCATAAGTCGCTCCTTTTTAGAAGTGAGAAGGCGGATGATAGGCGGTTGGATAATTGGAACCAATGCCATGTATGAGTATGCCGCCACCGAAATGGGACCTAAAAGTTCAGGTGCCATAATATTGGCAACAATAATAGAAGTTGGTCCATCTGCAGCACCGATAATACCAATAGATGCTGCTTCAAAAATACTAAATCCGAAAAGGGTGGCTAAAACCATGGTAACAAAAATCCCAAATTGGGCAGCCGCTCCAAAGAGTAATAATATGGGGCGCTGAAAGAGCGGTGAGAAGTCAATCATCGCTCCGATGGCAATAAAGATGAGCAATGGAAATACTTCGGTAGCAATCCCTGCATCGAAAAACACATCCAATGCTCCTTTAATTACGCTGTCTTCTTGCGTCAAAACAGCCGAATAGGGGATGTTTGCCAAAATGGCTCCAAATCCCATTGGCAGAAGCAAGGTTGGTTCATAATTCTTTTTAATTGCCAGGTAAATCAACGTTAATCCTACGCCAATCATTACCAGGTGTTTCCACGTCATTCCCGCAATGGCGGGCATCAAATCTGAAAATTCCATGTTTTATTAGTTTATTTGTTAATTCGCTTTTTGTTAAATAATACGCGGTTAAGGTTTATAATTTATCTATATTTTTTTTAATTTTACTTTTTTCTTTAAAAGATGCCTAACGGTGAAGAACAGAATAGCAGCTACAAGTAATCCAAGGATAATCAAACTTAATTCATGGCTGTATTTATGTATCAAATCAGCTTGTCCGTGAGCCAAGTAGCCTAATAGAGCGAGAATAGCATTCCACAAACCGGCTCCGATAACTGTATAGACTGTAAAGCTTATAAAATTCATTTTGGAAAGCCCTGCCGGCAGCGATATCAGTTGCCGAATGCCGGGAATAAGCCGCCCGATGAATGTAGATATTTTCCCGTGCTTGTTGAAATAATCTTCCGCTTTTTGTACTTTTTCGCTGCTCAGCAACATAAGTTTACCGAATTTGCTGTCTGCTAATTTATAAATAATAGGTCTTCCTAGCCAAAGGGCTAAGAAATAGTTGATATAAGCTCCTAATAAAGCGCCTAATGTGCCAAAGAGTACCACAAGAAAAATATTCAGCCGACTTTCCGGCTTACTGGCTACATAAGCGGCAGGCGGTATCACTATTTCTGAAGGAAACGGAACAAATGAGCTCTCAATGGTCATTAGTGCAGCAATGCTGGCATAATTCATATTGACTTCGTACCAATTTTCTACTTTTTGTATCCACGTTAATTGTTCTTCTGCGTTTTGTTCTATGCTCTGAGCATGGAGTGAACTTGTTGCTAATAAAATAAGCAAAGAAGCGAGAATAATAAAAATAATATTTTTCTTACGGTGCATAAAGTTTATTATTACAAAGAACTTGAGCATTTACTCTTATTTATCTTATCACAACAGGTTGTTTGTCATTTTTATTGTTTTTCACTTAAATCATCAATTTCTTTGTGAAGCTCCACGTTCTCTTTCTTTTCAGAAATTAGCATCGAAAGCAAAATGGAAAATGCCAGCGTGCCAATAATTACTGCCAGAGATACCCAAGAGTGAGAAGAGAAAAATCTACCAACCGCAGGTATGGCAGTCAACAGCATTTTGGCTCCAATAAAGAATAAGATAAAACTTACGCCGTGTTTCAAGAAGCGGAACATACCCATAATTCCTTTCAGAGCAAAGAATAGAGAAATAAGCCCCATTACGGCAAAGACATTCGATGTGATGGCCAAGAAGTTTTCTTCTTCAAAGGTAAGTACGTCGGTAGCGCCTTCTTTAATAACTCCGATGATAGCCGGAATAGAATCTACGGCAAATAACACGTCTGTGGAGCCAATAACAAGCAGTACAAGTACGTTTGTGGTGATGAACCGCTTGCCGTTATGTTTTGTGAAAAATTTGGTGGAGTTTATGTCCGGATCTACCGGATAAATCTTGGATGCGGCTTTGTATAAAATGTTGTTTTTCGGATCAACAGAGTCTTCTGTATCCTGAAAAGCCATTTTGTAAGCTGTCCAAATTAGAATAACGCCGAAAATATAAATAATCCACTGAAATCTCTCAACCAATCCCATGCCGAGCAGAATAAATAAAACTCGGAGAATAATGGAAAGTATAATACCCATTTTCAATAGTTTGGGCTGGTTGTGCGGCGCTACAGCCATCATCGAGAAAATCATGATGAACACAAACAGATTATCCACCGAAAGTGAATATTCTGTCAGGTAACCCGCAATGAATTTCACGCCCATTACGTGAGCCGTGTTTTCTGTGCTGCCCGGATTTTGCGGGAAGAAGAAGAACAAGGATGCTCCGAATAGCAGAGCAATACTAATCCAAGTGGCGGTCCATCTAAGAGCAATTTTAACTGAAATTTCACCTTTTCTGTGGTCGGTAACGTACAAATCAATGAAAAACACGGTGAAAAAAATCCCCAGGAAGATAATCCAGTAGAGCGTCATTGGGTTCATAAAAAGTAGAATGTGTTTTTTTGTGAATGAAAAATATTAACTAAATCAGTGGTTTTTAAAATTTAAGTACAAAAGTACGATAATTATTTAAGGTTAAAAAATAAAATAAGCTGTTTTTTATGGTATTATCGGACATTAAAAGAATTTTGAATAAGTTATTTCAAAAAGGCATGAAATTATGTCTGAAAATAGGAGTGTCTTCTGTGGAATAAAGTATTATTTGTAACTTTGCAAATTGATTTTTTTAGAAATATGTCCAAACAAGGAAATATCATTATAAAAGGTGCTCGGGTTCACAACTTGAAGAACATCAATTTAGAAATACCCCGCAATAAATTAGTTGTTATTACCGGGTTATCCGGTTCCGGAAAATCATCACTGGCTTTTGATACGCTATACGCCGAAGGGCAAAGACGCTATGTGGAAAGTCTTTCGGCGTACGCCCGCCAGTTTTTAGGAAGAATGGCAAAGCCCGAAGTAGATTACATTAAGGGCATCCCACCCGCTATTGCCATTGAGCAAAAGGTAAACACGCGCAATCCCCGCTCTACGGTCGGCACATCTACAGAAACTTATGAATACATCAAACTACTTTATGCTCGTATAGGGAAAACGTATTCTCCTATTTCGGGAGAAGAAGTAAAAAAACATAAAACCGAAGATGCAGTAGATGCTGCATTGGCATATCAAGAAGGGACTAAGTTGATGGTTTTAGCGCCCGTTGCTTCGCGAGAAGGCATTTCAACAGAAGAAAGGCTCTCACTTTTCATGCAAAACGGTTTTAGCCGAATATGGGTAGATGAAGAAGTGTACCGAATTGACGAGTTGCTTCAAGACGCCTCCAAAATCGAAAAAGCAAAGAAAATTTACCTGCTCGTTGACCGCCTTGTTGTCGATAGAGCGCCAGCAAGCATCAGTCGGCTTACGGATAGTATTGAAACTGCCTTTTTGGAAGGGGGAGATGCTTGTGCTTTGCAAATTTTTACCGAAGGCGGGAGTGAAATATTGGAGTTTTCCAAAGTTTTTGAAGCTGACGGAATCCGTTTTGAAACACCTAATGAGCATATGTTCAGTTTTAATAATCCGCTCGGAGCGTGCCCTACCTGTGAAGGATTTGGGAGAATAATCGGCATTGATGAAGATTTGGTGATTCCGAATAAATCGCTTTCCATTTACGAAGATGCTGTCTTTTGTTGGCGCGGTGAAGTGATGAGTGAGTGGAAGAAAGAGCTGATTCACTCGGCAGATAAGTTTGATTTCCCAATTCACAAACCCTATTTTGAACTTACCGAAGAACAACGCGAACTGCTTTGGACGGGGAATCAATACTTTCAAGGGCTAAATGCATTTTTTGAATTTTTAAAATCCAATCAGTATAAAATCCAATATCGGGTAATGTTAGCACGGTATCGTGGCAAAACAACTTGCCCTTCTTGCAAAGGGACTCGACTGAAAAAAGAAACTGAATACGTGAAGGTGGGTGGGAAATCGATTTCTGAATTAGTGCAGATGCCCATTTTTCGGTTATATGATTTTTTTGAAGGCATTGAATTGGATGAATATGACACCCTTGCTTCAAAAAGATTGCTTATAGAAATAAAAAACCGTATAAAATTCCTTTTGGATGTAGGATTGGGATACCTGACGCTCAATCGTCTTTCTAACTCGTTATCCGGTGGTGAGAGCCAACGCATCAATTTGGCTACATCGTTGGGAAGTAGTCTGGTGGGTTCGCTTTATATTTTGGACGAGCCGTCCATTGGATTACACGCCAGAGATACACATTTATTAATTAAAGTACTGAAGCAACTTCGTGATTTGGGAAACACCGTGGTGGTGGTAGAGCATGACGAAGAAATCATACGTGCAGCCGATTACATTATTGATATAGGACCCGAAGCCGGAAGGAAGGGCGGGGAAGTGGTATGGGAAGGAAATGCTGAAGAAGAACGAAATCTTCCCAACCAAAAATCCTACACCTACGACTATCTGCAAGGTCTTGAGAAAATCAACATCCCGCTTCATCGCCGAAAGTGGAATAACTACATCGAAGTGCTGGGTGCGCGCGAAAATAACTTAAAAGGGATAGATGTTAAATTCCCGTTGAACGTCATGACCGTAATAACCGGTGTAAGCGGTTCCGGTAAGTCGTCGTTGGTGAAAAATGTGTTTTATTCGGCACTGAAAAAATATTACGGTGGTGTGGCTGATAAAACCGGAAAATTCGGCTCATTACAGGGGAGTATGCACTTAGCCAAAGACATTGAGTTTATAGATCAAAACCCTATCGGACGTTCGTCTCGTTCTAACCCGGTAACCTACATCAAAGCTTACGATGAAATCCGGAAACTTTTTGCAAATCGGCAGCTCTCCAAGCAGATGGGATATACACCTTCCCATTTTTCATTTAATACGCCCGGTGGACGGTGCGAAGAGTGCAAGGGTGAAGGAACGGTAACTGTGGAGATGCAGTTTATGGCAGATTTGGTGCTCCAATGTGAGCATTGCGAAGGGAAAAGGTTCAAGCAGGATGTGCTTGAAGTGAACTATCGGGGAAAAAACATTTTTGATGTCCTGGAAATGACCGTTAATCAAGCTGTTGAGTTTTTCTCAGAAACGAAGGGCAATACCGAAAAGCGGATTGTCAAACGTTTGAAGCCGTTACAAGATGTTGGAATTGGCTATGTCAGATTAGGGCAATCATCCAGCACGCTCTCGGGCGGCGAAAGCCAGCGAGTGAAACTGGCTTCGTTTTTAGCTAAAGAAAGATCAGAACCTACCATATTTGTATTTGATGAACCAACGACCGGATTACATTTTCACGACATCAAAACTTTACTGAAAGCTTTTGATGCACTGTTGGCGAGGGGGCATACTATAATAATCATCGAGCACAACATGGAGGTAATAAAATGTGCTGACTACATTATCGACATCGGTCCTGAGGGGGGAGAAGAGGGGGGGAATATTGTTTTTGAAGGCACTCCAGAAGGCTTGGTGGATTGTGAATGCTCGTACACCGGAAAATTTCTAAAAGAAAAACTTAGATGAATCCAAGAAATAATCTGTTTGTAGTATTGATGTGAGTATCATAATAATAACCTTGTATGGTGATTTTTATATATCAATAAAAAAAATTACCTTTGTGGACCTATTTTAAATATTTTTTGAGTTGAACATTAACAACTCAAAATCATTATCATATAAGCTGTTCCCGTTATTTAAACAGACAGCTTACAAAAAGAAGCATTATCAATAAATCAATATATATTTAAATTCTATGAGTAACGTAAAAAGAGTTTATACCTTCGGTAATGGACAAGCTGAAGGGAATGCAGGAATGAAAAATCTGCTTGGCGGTAAAGGTGCTAACCTTGCTGAAATGAATTTGATAGGAGTACCGGTACCTCCGGGATTTACTATTACAACAGATGTTTGTACTGAGTATTTCGAATCCGGGAAAGATAAAGTTGTAGAACTTTTGAGGCCGGAAGTAGAAAAAGCCATCGCTTTGGTAGAAGAACAGATGAAATCAAAATTTGGCGACTTAGAAAATCCGCTATTGGTTTCCGTTCGTTCTGGAGCTCGCGCATCCATGCCCGGTATGATGGATACCATTCTGAATCTCGGATTAAATGATGCCGTAGTTGAGGGAATGACGCGAAAAACCGGAAATCCCCGTTTTGTTTGGGACTCTTATCGCCGCTTTATCCAAATGTACGGTGATGTGGTGTTAGGCATGAAACCGGCCGAAAAGAATGACATCGACCCATTCGAAGCCATCATTGATCAAATTAAAGAGGAAAAAGGCGTAAAGCTCGATACAGAGCTTTCTGTGGAAGACCTGAAAGATATGGTAACTCGTTTCAAAGCCGCTGTAAAAAATCAAACTGGAAAAGATTTTCCGGAATCCGTTTACGAGCAACTTTGGGGAGCTATCACGTCAGTATTTGATTCTTGGATGAACGATCGTGCCATCCTTTACCGTAAAATGGAGGGGATACCCGCCGAGTGGGGAACTGCTGTTAATGTTCAGGCTATGGTGTACGGAAATATGGGTAATACATCTGCTACAGGTGTATGCTTCACTCGCGATGCCGCAACCGGTGAAGATCAATTTATGGGTGAATATTTGGTGAATGCTCAAGGAGAAGACGTGGTAGCCGGAATACGCACGCCGCTTCAAATTACTAAAAT
>JAAYSS010000096.1 GCA_012518275.1 Bacteroidales bacterium | reverse complement strand
GGCAAGCCATTACGGACGCGATGCGTTGGTGGGGATTGCACTCTTTTTAAGCCATTTGGCAAAAGAGAAAAAAACCGTGTCTGAGCTCCGTAAAACCTATCCGAACTATTTTATGAGCAAAAATAAAATAGAACTTACCCCAAAAATTGATGTGGACTCCGTATTAGCTGAAATTAAAGGAAATTACAAACAGTATGAAATAAACGACATCGACGGCGTGAAAATAGATTTTCCGCAAGGCTGGGTACATTTGCGCAAATCGAACACTGAGCCGATTATCCGCGTATATGCTGAAGCTGAAACACCTGAACAAGCGAATAACTTTGCAAAAGCTGTGATGGATGAAGTGAAACGAATTGCAGAATTATAAAATTGCCTGTCCGACATTCAAGTTAATTAGTTGATTGGTAAAAGTAGTAAAGACGGAACGCCTCCGTCTTTACTGCTTTTTTATTCTTTCCCTTCCGTAAGTCTGAAATTCTTCACTTTTCCACCTTCCAAGAATCTTTCCCATTTTTCAAACATCGGTTCTTCAAGAGCAGGTTCTCTAAACTCATCTGGAGTCATAATCGGAATGCCACTAACAATGGGGTAAACCCGTTTGCATTCACTGCACGATAATATTCCTTCCAAAACATTGTCATGTTCATCTTGCGTGATTATTTTCAGCGATAAATCCGACTTATCGAAAGGACAACACAATTTATTTTTTAGAGTATCTAACTTCATTGGATTGTTTTTAATTGATTTTGATATTCTTTTAATGCTATTTTTGGATTATCGGCGCTCATAATACCCGAAATAACCGCTATGCCTTGAAATGATAAATCTTTCAACAAATTAATATTGTTCGGACGGATTCCACCGGCAAGAAACAGGGGTAAATCGGTCATTTGTCTACATTTTTTTACTGTATCGGGACGCACAATTTCGCAGCTGTCAGTTGTTTGAGATGGAAACATGGAACAAAAAGAAAGGTAATCGAAATTCAATTCTTTCGCTTTTTTTACAATATTCAGTTCATTGCCCAATGTAACGCCTTTGATAAAATCACGATTCACTTCTGAAACAATTTCATTGAAATTATCCGGAATCGCATCGAAATGAACACCGTCAAAAGCGTGTGTATTCAACATTTCCCATTGATTATTTATCAATACTGGGGTCGAATCTTTGAACAAATGAATGATTTCATCCATCAATTCTTCATCCATTTTCTCCACATCAGGATTATCCCACACCTGAATGGCAGCAATCTCCTCGCCTTTAAGTTGCATCAATCGACGCAGTATCTCTCCCTTATCTTGCGCCGGATTTATAACAATATATACCCCCGACTTTATTTTCTTTTTCATGATTTTTTAACTTAATCCATTCTCAACGGCATCAAAAAAGGCAGCCCAGT
Organism: Bacteroidales bacterium; assembly: GCA_012518275.1. Lineage (GTDB taxonomy): Bacteria > Bacteroidota > Bacteroidia > Bacteroidales > Paludibacteraceae > UPXZ01. The sequence continues at coordinate 65,525 of JAAYSS010000096.1, read as the reverse complement.
ACGGGTCGACGTTCCAATACTTAAATTCATCCTCTCCACTTCTACTGACAATAGTCTTTCCCTCATCGACCGGTAACGTTTCACCAACAATGGACGCCTGAATAGCATTGTTGTTAAACTCATTCAATATCCTTTCCGAAACAGATTTTTCGCAGGCAATGAGTAAACTTCCTGCACCAACACTTCTCAACGGGTCAATTTCAAACAAATTACAAATCGCTCTCTGATTTTCATCCACATGTATCGCATCCACATTTACTTTCACCCCCACCCCGCCGGCTTCGCAGAGTTCATAAATAGCACCCAACGAGCCGCCTTCGGTTACGTCATGCATTGCGGATATATTTTGCATAATATTCGGCATATTCTTCAATACTTTCACTTCAGGCACAATACTTGTTTGATAAAAACTGGCTGCCAAATCTTCGTAAGCCTTGTTTCCTAAATGTTGTTTTGTGTGATTAGGAAAACTTTTTGCCAAGATAGCCGCACTTGATAAAGCTGCTGTTTTGGTCAAAATCAAATCTTGGTGCGGAAGGGCGAATGACGAACATTTTACATGGTCATTTTCTGCAACGGCAAACATGGTAACACCACCGGCTAACGTGGATGCGCCCACATCTGCGAAACCGGTATGACCTCCTGTAATCGAAACACCGATTTCGGTGCAAAACTGATGAATATAGTTCCAATATTCGGTCAACTCCTCGTTAGTAATCTTATGCGTCAAATTCAGCACAACCTGCGCATATTTCGGCAAATAACCCGATGTGGCAATGTCGTTTGCCGTGAGAGCAACCGTAAGCCAAGCCGACTCCTTCACTCCCAAAGCAGGAATAAAACTGGCAGGATCGCTGGCAACTACCAATACCAATTCCTCGCTAATCTGAACAATGCTTGTGTCTACGCCAAAGGTAGGACCTTGTAAAACAGCATTGGACTCCAACCCGAACTTTCCGCCGAACAAATCATCAAAAGCAGTTCTGCCTACTTTACCTAAAGTTATCATTCTTCCACGTCGTTAAATTGTATATACATCCCAAAGAAATCGCCCAGCGGCATGTTCCACTCCTGAACGGGAAACCACTTAGGCAAACCTGTAGTTTTCCACCGGATAGTGTAATCACGTCCCTGCAATGCCTCATCGATAACGGCTTTCAACTTGTTCGGAGTGTAAAAAGTGGCAGTAACATAGAAGTTGTTTCTGCCGAAAGCTTGTTGCGTTCTTCTTCGAAGCAGTTTGGGTGTATTGCGGTTCATCATTCCCATGATAATGCCGTATCGAGCTACCCGAGCCGCTTCACGAAGTACCTTTACAGGGTCTTTGTAATACTCAAACGTAGTGATAAATGCCAGCGCATCGTAGGTGTTATCCTTGAAAGGCATATAATGAGAGTCTGCCATTACCAAGTCGCCGTTGAAACGGAAAAGCGCTTGCGACAGCATAAAAGGTGAGATATCGCCACCTGACGCTTCAATGCCGATTTCATGCCACCAACGGGTAAACCACGTAGTGCCACAACCAAATTCTAATAAGGTTTTGACGCGTATATCTTTTTTAATTAAGTTCTCAAGAATTTTCTTTTGCCAGACTTCGGCTCGTTTATATGGTCCTTCGTAATACTTCTCGTACGTATCGGTATATTCGCGGTTGAAAAACCATTCGTCGCGGTTTTGCCAGCTTGTTTGCTGTTTTGACACCAACTCGTGGTTGGATAGTTGAATTTCGTTTTCCTTGCTCATTTTCTTTGTTTTGGTGATTTGACAATGACTAGCAAGAAATGCTGTAAGGAAGTTCGAAATTATTGAAAAGTAAGCATCCCTACGTTGGCATTGTCCAAATCAGGTTTCGGGTGTGTTCTCAGCAGTGATATCTTATCACGCACCCCGTGCAAATCGCAAAGATAGAGATATTATTTTTATTTACCAATTGCAAGGATGCTTTAATACTTAAATCTACGACGCTTGAAAGTAGAAGGAAAATTTGGCAATTAAACTGCAAGAAAAAAGCGTACCTGATTTCGGGTACGCTTTGTTATTTGTTTAAAATCCGCTGTAGATGACTTCCATTTTCATGGGGATATCGGGATGTTTCCCACTGTTAATCCGCAAAGTTTGAAGCTGATTATTTTGAACAACTTCATCCAAAGAATTTGTAGATTGTCGAAACAACGGGGTTACAGGGACAAGTAGCATATCTAAATAAGGGCTGGTGTTCTCTTTTTTCTTAACTTCTTGCTCTATCAAATTAGCTAATCCGCTGAAATTAAACTCATAATTATAATTATTCTTACTTACGTATACACTGTCTCGACTTGCTAAAAACGAACATGTATCTGAAATAGCTTCACTATTCTTAAAAAAACGCTCAACAGCACTCTCCTTTATCAATAGTAAGTTATTCACATACGGAATCATCGTTGAATCACTTTTTTCAATGTTTTTCACATTAAGTCGAATTGACGCGCTGTTTACATCCAAAATTTTATCTCCCACGTTTATATCTCGTCGAATTCTGTCAAGCGGAATACGAACACGAGTATAATAATTTGCCGGCGAAGCGATGTAGTTATATTCGTCTTTCGGACTTAAATTTAGCGTTCTTAGTGGATGCGTTACGCGATTTACTTTTTTTACTTCAGAGTTTACGAAAAAGTCGTGTCGCCCTTGGATTTTATGCTCTGGGTTGTCGTTAAAAGCATAGTGATAATAAAGTGAAATTTTTATTGTCCGGAGATTGAGCATAGTTGAACCGCCAAAATCGGTCGTGATGTAAATGCCCGGGATAAACTTGCGAAATTCATCCTGATTGAGATAATGTTGCGGATTAAGCGTAAAAAAACGAGATAAAAACTCTCCATTTAAATGAAATCGTATTTCTTTATTGCTTAATCCTGTAGTCCCATACTTGACGTCTCCTATCAGTCTTTGGAAATTCACAAATGCTTTTGGATCCATATCAGTCATGTATTGAGTGTCTCTTTGTAAAGAATCTTTCAACTCATACACGCTGATATGCAAAGGTGAAATGGTTCCAAAAGCACTGGAACAATAGAGCGACATAACTACTGAGTCAGCCTTTGTTGTTGCAATAGCTGGATCAAGATAAGTATAACCGTTTTGAAACAACCTCAATTCGGCAAGAATATCAGCTTTGGTTGTACCTAGAATATTATCGTCAAACTCTCCCAACAGGAAAGAGTCTGGTCGAGAAATAATACTTTCAATTTGTACTGTTTCGGTAGATAAATGAAAAGTGTCAGTTTGAACAATAATTTCATCACTACCTGGTTGAACTTGTTTGCCGAGATTATCGGCTGCATCATCGCAAGATATAAAAATAAATGCTATAAAAACAAATATTAAACTAAATTTCCTTAGTTTCATTTATCAAACGAATTAATTTTGTAATAGGAAGCTAAAATATCTGGATTATAAGCTGTCGTAAAACTGAATAAAGTCATCAGCATATTCTTCTTTATCAACGTACGGCAAGATTTTTTTATTATTATCGGTTGCGTATTTTAAGAGTTCTTCATTGACTTTTTTACTTGACTGGATTATTCCGTCTGAAAAATCGATTGCTAATTTTGACAGAGCTTCGTAATTTATCTCTTTTTCTTGTATACTTGCTAAATCCTCGGGTTTAATTCCTTCCATCATAAGATCTTCAATAAATTTCGGTCGGAATGGTTGCTTAAATTCATCATCAAATAAAGAGTAAACAACTTTTGAGTTTTTGAAAAATGGATCATCATTATAGGCTCTCTTGACATAAAGCGGAACTAAAGCCGACATCCAACCTTGACAGTGAACGATATCGGGTGTCCACCGTAGTTTTTTTACAGTTTCCATTACACCTCGCGTAAAGAAAACGGTGCGTATATCGTTATCCTCAAACTCCACTCCTTCGTCATCAACTATTGTGTTTTTTCGCTGAAAGAAATCCTCATTGTCAATAAAGTAAATCTGTAATCTCGCCGACTGGATGGATGCTACTTTTATAGTTAGCGGATGATCTGTATCATTGATTATCAGATTCATACCGGAAAGACGAATAACTTCGTGAAGCTGATTTCGTCTTTCATTTATCGTTCCGAATTTAGGCATAAATGTACGAGTTTCTTTACCTCTTTCCTGCACTGCCTGTGGTAAATATCGACCTTGATTTGCAATTTCAGATTCTGGCAAATACGGGAAAATTTCTTGGGAAATAAACAAAACCTTTTTATTCTTCTTCTTTTTTTTCTCTTTCATATCGTCTTTTATATGTTAATGTAAATCTTTTACAAAGATATAAAAAAAAAATCGGAATTACACAAGTGAAAATTCAAACTTAAAATATTAAAGTTGCTTTTTATAAAAATTTAATGCATTTTGCCTAACATTTAACTACTGTGAAAGTTCATTTACAATAAGTTTATAAAATACTTTTTCTGCCTAAAACTTATTTTTAACTTTGCAAGTAAAATTTTCTAGCAATGAACAAAACCTACAAACCCCATACAAAAAAAGAGAAATTGGCTGAATTTGAACGGCTTTTGGATATTATGAAACGCCTTCGGGCGGAGTGTCCGTGGGACAGCGTGCAGACTTTTGAAAGCATTAGGAGCAACACAGTGGAAGAGACTTACGAGCTTTCCGATGCCATTTTGGCGAAAGATATGCAGGAAATAAAAAAGGAACTCGGTGATTTGCTACTGCACATCGTTTTTTATTCTGAAATGGGTAGTGAAACCGACGATTTTGACATTTACGACGTCTGCAAAGCCATCAACGAAAAGCTAATTTTTCGGCATCCGCACATTTTTGGTAACGTGGATGTGAATGGCGATACAACAAAAGTACTTGAAAACTGGGAAAACCTGAAACTGAAAGAAAAAGGCGGAAACAAAACCGTGCTCGGCGGTGTACCAGCTTCTCTTCCCACGCTAATAAAGGCTTATCGCATTCAGGAAAAAGCAGCAAGCGTCGGTTTTGACTGGGAATACCGAGAACAAGTTTGGGACAAGGCAAAGGAAGAAATTGCTGAATTTCAAGCCGAAATAAATCAACAGGACAGCGATAAAATGGAAGCTGAATTTGGTGACGTGCTTTTCAGTATGGTCAATGCCGCCCGACTCTATGGAATCAATCCCGACACGGCACTCGAACGAACCAATAAAAAATTCATCCAACGTTTCAACTACCTGGAAGCCGAAACCATAGCCCAAGGAAGAAACTTGAAAGAAATGACCTTGGCAGAAATGGATGAAATTTGGGAAAAGGCAAAAAATCCCCCTAAAAGGAGACTTAAAAGAAACCAATCTTAAATCATAAATTAAAATGTTAGGAGCAATTTTAGGAGACATCGTTGGTTCAACCTACGAATTTAACAACACAAAAAACTATGACTTTGAGCTGTTTCCCTTCGGAAGCGACTTCACGGACGATACTGTGCTTACCATTGCCGTTGCGGATGCAGGAATGCATCAAAAAGACTACGGAAAAACCATCCACGAATGGGCAATGAAATATCCAAATCCAAAAGGAGCTTATGGTGATTCATTCATGCGCTGGATGTATGCAGACACACAACAACCATACGGAAGTTTTGGGAATGGATCGGCGATGCGCGTAAGTTCAATTGGTTGGTTATTCAATGACGAAAAAACGGTGCTAAATGAAGCCCGCAAAAGTGCCGAATGCACACATAATCATCCCGAAGGAATTAAAGGCGCACAAGCAGCTGCCATTGCTGTTTTCTTTGCTCGAAAAGGGAAAAGCAAAGAGTTTATAAAAACTTATATTGAAGAAAATTTCGGTTATATTTTCAATCGAAATGTAGATGAAATTCGAGCAGACTATTCGTTTGATGTTACTTGCCAAGGTACAATGCCCGAAGCACTCACTTGCTTTTTTGAAAGCATTTCTTTTGAAGATGCTATCCGAAAAGGTGTTTCCATCGGTGGCGACAGCGATACTATCGGAGCCATTGTAGGTGGAATAGCAGAAGCCTTTTACGGAATGCCAAAAGTACTTGAAGAAAAAGCAGTGAGCTATTTACCTAAAGATATGAAAGCGATTTTAGTTGAATTTAACACACGAAATATTAAAGAATTTTAGAATTTGTAGTTCAAAACCCAAACTTTGAACCTGAAAAATGCTTTACCCTTCCACTTTTGAACAAAAAATTTCATTCGATACCATTCGGCAAATGCTGAAAGGAAAATGCTTATGTCTGCTTGGAGAAGATGAAGTAGATGCAATGAAGTTTTCAATCCATCATCTGGAAATTACTACCCGACTAAATCAAACGAACGAGATGCTTCAACTTATTTCTTCGGATATAGATGAGTTACCTGTAGAAAATTTCTATGATATACGTGACGCACTTTCAAGAGTAAAAACAGAAGGGTTATACTTGGATGAAAGTGAAGTTTTTGACTTGCGACGCTCATTGGAAGCGGTACAGAAATTGGTGGATTTTATCAACAAGCAAGATGAAAATGTTTTCCCCGAGCTACATAAATTTATAACAAACATTCAGTCTTTCAGCGGAATAATCAGTCAAATTAATCGTATTCTCGATAAATTCGGCAAGATAAAAGACAACGCTTCAACCGAACTTACCCGAATCCGAAAGGAGAGTTTCATAGTCCAAAACAGCATTTCCAAGACATTGAATACCATCCTTCGACAAGCTCAATCTGATGGTTATGTGGAAAAAGACGTAGCACCCACCATCCGCGACGGACGGTTGGTTATTCCCGTTTCGCCGGCTTTCAAGCGGAAAGTAAGCGGGATTGTTCACGATGAAAGTGCTACGGGAAAAACGGTTTATATTGAACCACAGCAGGTCGTGGAAGCCAACAACCGCGTGCGCGAATTGGAAAATGAAGAGCGACGCGAGATTATCCGTATCTTGGTGGAATTTACAAACGCGATCCGTCCCCATTTTCAGGAGATTCTGCATTCGCAATATTTCTTGGGAAAAATAGATTTTTTGCGTGCCAAAGCTCTTTTCGCACAAGAAATAAACGCCTTAAAACCGCAAGTGGAAAACTTTTGTCAGCTGGAATGGTTCAAAGCCGTACACCCCCTACTCTACCTTTCGCTGAAAAAACAGCAACGTAAAGTTGTTCCACTCGATATCGAACTCAATGAAAAACAGCGTCTGCTTATCATTTCAGGACCGAATGCCGGCGGAAAATCGGTGTGCCTGAAAACGGTGGCAATGCTTCAATATATGCTTCAATGTGGAATGCTTATCCCGATGTTGGACAACAGTCGTTGTGGAATTTTTGAGCGTATTTTTATCGATATCGGAGATGAACAATCCATTGAAAATGATTTATCTACTTACAGCTCTCACCTGCTGAACATGAAATACTTCATCAAATTCAGCAACGAGAAAACCTTGATTTTGATTGATGAATTTGGGAGCGGAACGGAGCCACAAATCGGTGGAGCCATTGCAGAAGCAACGCTTGAACGTTTCAATCGAAACAAAACATTCGGAGTAATTACAACACACTACACCAATTTGAAGCACTATGCTGAATCCACGGAAGGCATTGTAAATGGTGCCATGTTATACGACCGACAACATCTACAACCCCTATTTCAACTTTCAATCGGCAATCCGGGAAGCTCATTTGCCGTGGATATTGCCCGAAAAATTGGCTTACCCGAAGATTTAATTGCTGATGCATCCGAAAAAGTTGGTGCGGAACACATGGATTACGACAAACATTTACAAGACATTGTGCGCGACAAACGGTATTGGGAACGTAAACGACAGGAAATTCGTAGAAAAGAAAAACGCTTAGAAGCAACACTCACAAAATACGAAGCAGAGTTAGAAATAACCGATAAAAAACGAAAACAAATTATTCGGCAAACTCAAACGGAAGCAGAAGAATTACTGAAATCAGCCAATGCAAAAATTGAAAACACCATTCGGAAAATCATTGAAGCGAAAGCGGAAAAAGAACAAACGAAAAAAGCGAGACAGGAATTGGCACAATTTAAGTCTGAAAAATTAAGACCTGCAAGTGCGAAATACAAAACTCATGATAAAAAAAGCAAATATTCGCAGAAAACTACCGTTCCCAAACACGAAACCCGAAATGCGAAACTTAAAGCTGGTGATTCCGTTCGTCTAAAGGGTCAAACTGTAATCGGGACAATCATTGAATTACAAGACAAACAAGCTATTGTGGCATTCGGGCAGTTAAAATCTACTGTCAAACTAAATCAATTAGAAGCTGTTAGCAAAAATCAAGAGAAAAAAGAAAACAGAAAATACGAAAGTCTCGGGAAAACCATTTCAGACGATGTTCGCAAGCGGAAGTTGAATTTCAAATCCAAGATTGACGTGCGCGGAATGCGTGGCGATGAAGCGATTCAAGCCGTTACCTATTTTATTGATGATGCACTGATGCTTGGCGTGGCAAGAGTACAAATTTTGCATGGAACGGGCACCGGCGTACTTCGGCAGCTAATCAGGCAATACCTTTCAACTGTTCATGGCGTGAAAAAATACCACGACGAACACGTGCAGTTTGGCGGTGCGGGAATCACAGTTGTGGAAATGGAGTAGGCAATTCTGAAAATTAACCACTTACCATTTTGTCAAAATCCATTTTATCCTTAATTTTGTAGCTTTCATTGCAAATAATAAGCCCGAAACTTCGTTTGTTATTTAATTGGAAACTTTTAAGTCATTATTCAGAATTTTCTCTTGATAAAATATAAAACACATCTCATTTTTCTGCTATTTCTTTTGGCTTTTACCACGAACGCTCAAAGAAACAACGTGCGGATTTACGGCTACGTGATTGATGAAAACAATCGTGGCGTGGAAGGCGCAAGTGTCCATTTTGAGAATACATCCAACGGCACAACCACCAACCGAAACGGCTATTACGATTTAAACATTTCATCCACAGATTCTGTAAGCATCATTTACTCGCACCTTGGCTATGAAACCATTCGCCACACTATTTTGCCAAACAAGCAGGTTATCCAAATCACGGTTGTGTTGCCTATTCTCGCCAAAGAATTACAAACCGTGGATGTTACCGTCAATCGCCGAAGCACGTCCAATATGGAAACCATCGACCCCGGAAAATACAAGTTGATGCCCAATGCGAGCGGAAGCTTTGAGTCGTTGCTGATTACGTTTGCCGGAGTAACCACGAATAACGAATTGAGTTCACAGTACAATGTGCGGGGTGGAAATTTTGATGAAAACATCGTGTACGTAAATGGTACGGAAATTTACCGACCACTTTTGATTCGCGCCGGACAGCAGGAAGGGCTCAGTTTTATCAATCCCGATATGGTCGGAAATGTAAAATTTTCGTCCGGCGGATTTAATGCCGAATACGGTGATAAAATGTCGTCGGTGTTAGATGTAAACTACAAGAAACCAAAGAATTTTGAAGCTTCGGCTACTATCGGATTACTGGGGGCATCGGCTTACGTGGGAACTGCCGGGAAACGGTTTACCCAGATGCACGGCGTGCGATACAAAACCAACCGCTATTTGCTCGGAACTTTAGATAATAAAGGTTCGTATCAACCTAATTTTATTGATTATCAAACCTTTCTCACTTTTCAAGTTGCACCGAAATGGGAAGTTAGCTTTTTGGGAAACTTTTCCAGAAACGACTATTTATTTATCCCCAAAAATCGAGACACAAAATTTGGCACGTGGAATCAAGCTGAAAACCTGAAAATTTATTTCGACGGACAAGAAAAGGATTTATTTCAAACCATTTTCGGTTCTTTTGCACTCAACTTTCGTCCGAAGGAAAACATGAAATTGGGACTTACCGCTTCATCATTTCACACCAATGAAAACGAAACATTCGACATTACGGGCGAATACATACTGCAAGAGCTGAAAATGGGCGATGTCGGCGATGTGGAAGAAGGTGAAAAATTGGGCGTGGGAACTTACCATCAGCACGGCAGAAATCGTCTGAAAGCAACTGTTGCAAGCCTTTCGCATACGGGAGAATTTGCTCAATCTGGTCATACAGTAAAATGGGGTGCCGGATTTCAACGAGAATTAATTACCGATAAGCTTCGCGAATGGGAATGGCGTGACTCTGCCGGCTACTCGATGCCCTACGACCCAAACAACGGCAAAGTGGATATTTTTTACAATTTGACATCTGAACAATCGCTTGATTCTTGGCGCGCAAACAGCTATTTACAAGACACTTACCGCTGGGATACTGACGGTGCTTTGTATTCTGTTACAGGTGGATTACGTGCCGGATTTTGGAGTTATAACAAGGAATTAATCGTAAGTCCGCGAGCTTCTGTTTCCATTTTACCCCATTGGGATAAAGATTTCAGTTTCCGATTTGCGACCGGAGTGTACTATCAATCACCATTTTACAAAGAATTAAGAGATACCGTTTCCGATGAGTTGGGTAATGTACTGGTTACACTGAATCAAAATATCAAATCTCAACGCTCACTACATTTTGTACTGGGCGGTGATTATTTTTTCAGGGCATTGGGACGCCCGTTCAAATTTACGACCGAAGCTTATCTCAAATTGGCAGATCGAATAACAACCTACTCTGTCGATAACGTGCGGATTCGCTATTCTGCGTTGAATGATGCAAAAGCTTATACCACTGGAGTCGATTTCAAACTTTTCGGGGAATTGGTACCCGGCACCGATTCGTGGTTAAATGTTTCCCTGATGCGCTCACGCGAAGACATCATCGGTGATTCGTACGAAAAAGACGGTGAAATTATTTATCCGAGCTGGATTTCTCGACCGAACGAAACACGGTACAATATTTCTTTACTTTTTTCAGATTATCTTCCAAACAATCCAAAATATCAGCTTTACTTGAAAGCCATTTACTCGGACGGACTGCCTATCGGACCGCCAAACAGCCCTCGCTACTTGGCAGATGCATTCCGCCTTCGATCTTACAAACGTGTAGACATTGGAGCTTCGCGAGCAATCGTAAACGGAAAAGACAAGATTTTAGACCGAAATTGGCTTAAACGCGTGGAAAGCATGTGGTTTAACTTTGAAATTTTTAACTTATTTGATTTCAAAAATGAAAATTCAACCTTTTGGGTGTCAGACATCAACGGCTACCAACACGGTGTACCGAATTATTTGACCGGAAGACAGTTTAATGTAAAATTGATGGTAGCAATAAAGTGATTTGATTGAAAGTAATTTTTTACATGAAGAGTATATTTCAGAAGAACTGTAAAATAATTTTAGAAATCATTACAATATATTTATATCAAACTTTTGAATGACTAGCGTACCTACAGAAAAGGAAAAATTCAGACAAATAAAACAACTATTTAATTAAAAAAGATGCCAAAAATATCAACTCGTGGTCAGGCAATGCCTGAATCACCCATTCGAAAACTTGCACCGTTGGCTGATAAAGCCAAAGCGCGTGGCGTGAAAGTCTATCATCTGAACATCGGCCAGCCTGACATTAAAACGCCTGCTGTTGCTTTGGAAGCTGTTCGAAACATAGATCGTGAAATTCTCGAGTACAGTCCAAGCGACGGATTCAAAAGCCTGCGATTGAAACTCGCAGAGTATTACCGAACGTTTAATATTGATGTAGCTTTTGATGATATCATCGTTACTGCCGGCGGTTCGGAAGCGGTCAGTTTTGCCTTTTTAAGCTGTTTGGATGCCGGCGACGAAATCATCGTACCGGAGCCGGCTTATGCCAATTACACGGCTTTTGCCATTGGCGCCGGAGCGGTGGTAAAGCCTGTTGTTTCAAGCATCGACGATGGTTTTTCACTTCCACCCATCGAGAAATTTGAAGAACAGATTACTGCCCGAACAAAAGGAATTTTGATTTGCAACCCGAATAACCCGACCGGCTATCTCTACACTCGAAAAGAGATGAATTTGATTCGTGATTTGGTAAAAAAATACGATTTATTTCTTTTCTCAGATGAAGTATATCGCGAATTTTGCTACACCGGTGCGCCATATATATCGGCATTTCATTTGGACGGAATAGAAGACAAAACAATCTTAATTGATAGTGTTTCAAAACGTTATAGCGAATGCGGAATCCGAATCGGGGCGTTAGTTACGAAAAACAAAATTGTTCGACAAACAGTGATGAAATTCTGCCAATCAAGGTTGAGTCCACCCCTTTTGGGACAAATCGTTGCCGAAGCTTCCATCGACACACCGAAAGAATATATGGCTGAAGTATACGATGAATACGTGGAACGCAGGAAGTTTTTAATTGACGGGCTGAACCGCATACCGGGCGTCTACTCACCCATTCCGATGGGTGCGTTTTACACCACCGCACGCCTTCCGATTGATGACTCAGATAAATTCTGTGCTTGGTGCCTAACCGACTTTGAATACGAAGGATGCACCGTGATGATGGCCCCGGCATCCGGATTTTACACCGACAATAAACACGGAAAAGATGAAGTCCGCATAGCCTACGTGCTAAACAAAGAAGACCTAAAACACGCACTGATAGTACTCGAAAAAGCACTAGAAGCATATAATAAAAAATAAAGCCCCTAAGAGGGATAAATATGAATCTCGAACTTTTCATAGCCAAACGGATTCACTTTGAGAAAAAAGGTGAACGAAACGTATCTCGGCCGGCGGTGCGTATTGCCACCATCGGCATCGCCGTCGGTGTGGCTGTGATGCTGATTGCAATTGCCGTGGTAGTGGGCTTCAAGCAGGAGATCAGAAATAAAACAATCGGGTTCGGATCGCACATTCAAATCACTAATTTTGACAATAACAATTCTTTCGAGATGGAGCCCATTAAGCTCAATGACACGCTATTAAATGAAATCAAATCCATTCCGGAAATTAGGCATATGCAACGGTTTGTTACGAAACCCGGTATCATCAAGACGGAAGAAGATTTTCAAGGAATGGTACTGAAAGGTGTTGGATCTGAGTTTGATTGGGATTTTTTCAAATCGAGTTTGGTGGAAGGTGATATTTTGAATCTAAATGATTCCACGGCAAAAAATGAAGTAATCATCTCGAAAGCTTTGGCGGATATTTTGAGATTAAAAGTAGGAGATTCGTTTTTTACTTATTTTTTCCACGAGCAAATACGCGCTCGAAAATTTACCATCAAGGGTATTTATTCCACAAATTTTACCGAGTACGACAAAGTTTTTATCCTTACCGACATACGCATAGCCCAACGGCTCAACAATTGGGCACCGGAATATTTCAGCGGTCAGGAAATCCTAATAAACGATTTCAAACAACTTGATAAAGCCCATTTTCAAGTTTATTCGGTTGTGGCTAACAAATTTGATGAAGAAGGAAACGGTTATTTTGTTCAAAACATCAAGCAACTCAATCCACAGATTTTTAGCTGGTTGGACTTGCTCGATATGAATGTGTGGGTAATACTTATTCTGATGCTGGCTGTTGCAGGATTCAATATGATTTCAGGATTATTGATTTTGATTTTGGAAAAGACAAATATGATTGGAATTTTGAAATCATACGGCGCAAAGAACTGGTCAATCCGAAAAATTTTCCTTTACGAATCCATATTTCTAATCGGCAAAGGGATGCTCTGGGGCAACCTGATTGGATTGCTCATTTGCTTTATTCAGTACCAATTCAAAATCATCCCGCTCGATCCCGCTTCTTACTACACAGCAACTGTTCCAATTACATTCAACTGGCTCTATATCACCCTTTTAAATATCGGAACACTTGTAGTCTCAATTTTAATGCTGATTGGTCCATCGTATTTAATTACCAAAATTTCGCCGGCAGCGATAATGAGATACGAATAAAAGTTTACCGATTCGATTTTAAATTTATGCTTGAATGGATTAACCTTTAAATCTATGGAGTGAGATGGAACTTATCATTATATTTTTGATAATGCTTATGTTTTTTTATACTGTTGAGAATGTAGCGAAGTATGGAAAAGGTCTTTTTAATCCAAATTTCGAAAGAGTGGATAGAATGTTTTATGAAAAAAAGAAACTAAATACAAACTGGAATACGAAAGCAGGAAAAATTGTATATTACGGACTTTTAATATTTTCTATCAAAATGTTTATTCTGTTTTTAATTTTACTATATATTCAGATTTTCAAGTAATTATACAGATTACATCAATATTACAATTAAAAACACAGAATAACAGAATATCCGAATATTTATAAAATCACAAAAGAAACAATCTCTTCTCAATTTTATTTTCTATGAAAACCCTTTTCGATAATATTGACAATACAGAATCAGCAAAATCCCCCCTTCTGGAAGATGTAGGGGGCATTATTTCCAAACTTCGCCATGAATTGGATCAGCACAATTACAATTATTACGTGTTGAATAATCCTACTATTTCCGATTTCGAGTTTGATAAAAAACTGAAAGAATTAGAGAAGTTAGAAAAAGCGTATCCCGAGTTTTTCGATCCCAATTCCCCTACTCAACGGGTTGGTAGTGACATAAATACATCTTTCAAGCAAGTAAAACATCAATATCCAATGCTTTCCTTGGGCAACACCTATTCCGAAGGGGAAGTAATGGATTTTTACGAACGAACTCGAAAAAGCTTAAACGCTGATTTCGAACTGGTTTGCGAATTGAAATACGACGGAAGTTCCATTTCATTGATTTATGAAAAAGGCGCTTTGGTACGTGCCATCACACGTGGCGACGGCGAAAAAGGCGACGACGTAACCGCCAACGTTAAAACCATCCGAAGCATTCCGTTAAAATTAAGAGAAAATGATTTTCCTGAAAAACTTGAAATTCGCGGGGAAATTCTTATGCCTTGGAATGTCTTTGATGAGCTGAACAAAGAGCGCGAAGCACAAGAAGAACTGCTATTTGCTAATCCGCGAAACGCAGCTGCCGGAACACTGAAAATGCAAAATTCAGCCGAAGTTGCTAAGCGAAAACTAGACGGGTATTTTTACTATTTGTTGGGCGAAGATCTACCTTCCGATTTGCATTCAGAAAACTTACAAATGGCTCGGAAATGGGGATTCAAAGTCTCTGGTGCTATGAAAGTTTGCAAAACACTCAACGAAGTTTTCGATTTCATTCGTTACTGGGATATTGAGCGGAAAAACTTGCCCGTTGCAACTGACGGAGTCGTTATCAAAGTAAATTCAGGAATTCAACAGCGAAATCTCGGCTTCACGGCAAAATCACCACGCTGGGCTATCGCTTACAAATTTCAGGCAGAACAAGCCGTAACCCGCTTAAATTCTGTATCTTATCAGGTGGGACGTACTGGTGCGATTACACCTGTGGCAAACCTTGACCCCGTGCAACTTTCAGGCACAACGGTAAAGCGCGCATCGCTTCATAATGCCGACATCATCGAAAGTTTGGATTTACACATCGGCGACCAAGTTTTCGTGGAAAAAGGCGGTGAAATTATTCCAAAAATTACCGGTGTTGATAAAGATGCACGAATTTTAATCGGCGAAAAAGTAAAATTTATTTCCAACTGTCCGGAATGTAATACGCCACTAATTCGCTTAGAAGGTGAAGCGGCACACTATTGCCCCAATGAAAATGCTTGTCCACCACAAATCAAGGGCAGAATTGAGCATTTTGTAAGTCGAAAAGCAATGAATATCGATGGTTTGGGAATAGAAACGGTTAACTTACTCTATCAAAACGATTTACTGCACAACATTGCTGACATTTATGAACTCAAAATTTCAGATATTTCAGGATTAGAACGGTTAGGCGAAAAATCTGCACAGAATATTATTGACGGCGTTGAGAAATCAAAACTTGTCCCTTTCGAGCGAGTTTTGTTTGCGCTGGGAATAAGATATGTGGGCGAAACTGTTGCGAAAAAGCTAGCATCGCACTTCAAAACCATTGAAAATCTGGAAAATGCGACTTTGGAAGATTTAACGTCGGTGGATGAAATTGGAGAACGAATTGCAGAAAGTGTGATTAAATATTTTTCAAGTGCCGAAAACAGAGCGATTATTGAAAGGATGAAAAAGTTCGGTTTACAGTTTTCACTTGATAAAGATTTAATGCAACTCAAAAGCGATGTTTTAAGTGGAAAAACCATCGTTATCAGTGGAATTTTTGCAAAACATTCGCGCGATGAATACAAAAAAATGATTGAACAGCACGGCGGAAAAAATACTGGCAGTATTTCTAAAAAGACAAGTTTCGTGCTTGCCGGCAAAAACATGGGACCGGAAAAATTGAAAAAAGCTGAAAAATTGGGAATCAAATTGATAAACGAAGAAGAATTTTTGGTGATTATCAATGAAAATTCCTAAATTTGAGTTATTTTTGCGTTTTAACAAATAAAAAGCGATGAAAAGACTCAATCAATATATTTTCAAACGGAAAAAGGCAAAATATTTGCAGCAAACTACCCGTGAAAGAAAATGGGTAGATTACAACAAAGCGAAAACGATTTTGCTACTTTTTGAAAGTGATTATATTGAAAAAAATCGCTTTATCCGAAAAATCATAAACCAGTTGACATCCGATGGAAAAAAAGTGTCGGCGTGGGGATTTTTGGATAAAAAAATGACCAGCACTGCAATTTTACCCACTTTCCGAATTCTTGACCGAAGTACCATCGACTGGTTTGAGCGCCCTAAAGAACCTTTCTTGCGAGAACTATCTGAAAACGAATACGATATGCTGATTGACCTTACACTTCAAGACATTTTACCGCTTCAATACGTTTGTCTTTATGCAAACGCAGCATTCAAAATAGGTATAAATGGAAGAATGGATAATATTTTTGATTTTAGAATTATCATACCTAAACCGGAACCGGACGAACTAATGTCTGAACATGACCAGGAAAACCAAATCGAGTTTAAAGATCTCAATGAAACACTCTTCCATACAGACCAGCAATTTCTTTTTGAGCAGATTATTCACTACCTGAAAAGTATCCGCTCAAAAGATTAAAGTATTGAAATAAGTAATTCGGACTGCAACTTATACCAAAAAGCACCTTTTTTAAAAAAAATCTTTACAAACAGCAAGCAAAAGTTTGATTTTTTTGTAACTTTGCAGCCTAGCAAAGATTTATGACTATATGATGAACTCAAAATTGGTTGGAATGGGCGTTGCACTTATTACGCCGTTTAAGGAAGATGATACAATTGATTTTGTTGCACTTGCGAAAATAATTGAGCATCAAATCAAAAACGGCACAGATTACCTGGTAATTTGTGGTACAACTGCCGAAACTCCTACCCTTTCAAACCAAGAAAAAGAAGCAATAAAACAATTTGTTGTTGAACGCACAGCAGGACGAATTCCGCTTGTTTATGGCATTGGCGGCAACAACACAAAAGAAATTGTGCATATCGTAGCTAATATTGATTTAACTGGTTATGATGCCATTTTAAGTGTAACACCATATTACAACAAACCATCGCAAGAAGGGCTTTACCAGCATTATTCAGCCATTGCCAAAGCATCACAACTTCCGATTATTCTCTACAATGTGCCCGGCAGAACAGGTGTAAATATGACTGCACAAACTACGCTCCGTTTGGCACACGATTTTCCAAATATCTGCGCGATAAAAGAAGCTTCCGGAAATTTTACGCAAATTGATGATATTATTAAAAATAAACCGGAAGATTTTCTGGTTATTTCCGGCGACGACGGAATCGCATTCCCACTAATGACGTTAGGTGCAGTCGGAGTTATTTCCGTCATCGGCAATGCTTTCCCAAAAGAATTTAGTCGAATGGTACGTCTAACGCTTCAAGGCGATTACGACAAAGCACGACTGATTCACCATAAATTTACCGAACTTTTCAATCTGCTTTTCGTGGAAGGAAATCCTGCCGGTGTGAAAAGCATGCTAGCTGTAATGGGGATGATTGAGAATAAACTCCGTCTGCCGCTTGTTCCAAATACCATTAAAACGTACGAAAAGATAAGAAATGTGCTGAATGAGTTGTAAAGATTATGACTTATTAGACTTTTAAATAAAAAACAGCCAAAGCAATTTTTGCTTCAGCTGTTTTATTTATTTAGGGGAATATAGTTTGTTTTTCAAAAATAAATTTATTTTCATATTCATCTTCCCGACTGCAGAATATAATTCTTCAACTCATCATTAAACTCATCTTCTTCCAACAAATCTTCCATATTGATATGAACTCTGTATCGCCAGCTCGACGTGGAGTTAGACGGAACGTTTATTTGTTCATCATTTGGATTTTTCCGCCGTAAATTTGGCGATAGCCCCAACAAATCCTGCATCTGAAATATAGACCACATAGCCGGCGAGTAAAGATGTTGCAAAATAATATCGCGGCAAATCCACCATTCACAGAAGTAAGGCACTTCACCCCAATGTCCAAGCTGGGAGTTGTAAAACCGTTGCGACACACTGCGATCTTCTTCCCACCATCCACGAATCGTGCTCATATCGTGGGTAGAAGGAGTTACAACAGACAAATATGGTGCATTGTCGGGATGCGCAAATTCGATTTTGTTATTTTTCGGAGCGCGCTGAACTTCAAGGCTCAAAATACCAAGTTCATTCATCACGTCAGTTACACATTGCGTCATCATTCCCAAATCTTCACCGCAAATCATCATATTTGTAGCCTTTTTAAGCGCCGGCAGTTTTTCCTTTCCGGAAAAATACCAATTTCCATCCTGACGGTGGTAGTAATAATGAATATACAATTCATCCAATCCCTTTTTGGTGTGGTCATCCAACTCTTGGTATGTGCGCAGGCTGTGCATTCCGTATCTTGGATAATACTTCATTCCGTTAGAACCTTCCACTTCAAAAAAGAGTACGTTGGAAATCAAGTCAAACAGTCCCCATTTAATTTTCTCAGAAATTTTACCTTCCTTGAAAAGTTTTTCTACATAAATCTGATTTTGAAACGGTTCTTTCAATCTCAAAATCCAGCCGTCTTCAATTTGCAAGCAATTGGTTTTAACCCAGCCTGCATCTTCGCCGAAAAAATCCCAAAGGATTTGATCGGTAATGTACGGTTTGCAAAAACGATTGTAATCAAACCAAATCCCCTTTTCACCAAATTCATTGATATAAATCGGGATAGACGGACTTAGATGCCCCATAATTCCTTCCACGTGGTAAGTTGGAATTTGCCAAATGCGGAAAAATCCGAGAATATGGTCGATGCGGAATGTGTCGAAATAGTTAGACATCTGCTCAAAACGTCTTCTCCACCACTCAAAATTAGTGCGCTTCATGGCATCCCAGTTGTAAGTTGGTAATTCCCAATTCTGCCCTTTCACCGCAAACATATCCGGCGGCGCACCAGCATTCATGTCCATATTGAACAACTCTGGATTTACCCACGTATCCACACTATTTTTATTCACACCGATGGGAATATCACCTTTTAACACTACACCGTTTTCGTGTGCATATTTTGCTGTATCAGATAATTGCGTATGAAGATGATACTGAATAAAATAATTCACTGCAACATCATCAAAATGAGACTGTTCTGCTGATGTGAACTTAGAAATAGCATCTGCGTCATAACGTGCAAATTCTTTCCATTGCCGATAATCATTCGTGCCGAACTTATCGCGAAGTACACAATAAGCCGCATACGGAACAAGCCAAAAAGCATTTTTCTCAAAAAACTTCAAAAACTCAGGATCTTTCAAAAATTCTTCCTTTTTGAAAAGATACAGCTGCCGCGCATACTCCATTTTGAAATTTATCACGTCTAAATACGGAACCAGTGGTTGCGCGTTTAACTCAGCTTGTTTTGGAATGTATTGTATCTGAATTGGATTATTTTCGGGTAGTTTCCCCATAGCGGGAAGATTGAGATAGAGTGGATTTAGCGCAAATGCTGAAATAGCTGCGTATGGCAACACATCTTGTTCAGTATGAGTGCCATTGGTATCATTCAACGGAAGAACCTGAATCAGCTTCAGCCCTACCCTTGCTGACCAATCAACGAGCAACTTCAAATCCACGAAATCCCCGGCACCAAAACTTTGACGTGTACGGATACTGAAAATCGGCAATCCTACACCTGCACCTTTCCACGATTGATTATCCATCCGCACAAATCCGTCATTAACCAGAACAATTGTTTTCTCTCCAATTGTAGCCGCAACCCTATCCGGGCCTTGTTCGAAAAAGAGAAACTGTTTGTCCTTTTCATTATATACACCATATTTATAATGGATTTCGCCGGTTGCTTTGCTCAAATCGATTTTTAATTTCCATTCACTTCCTACTTTCGTCATCAACACGGGTTTATTTACAGCCCAGTTGCTCAACTCTTTACAATTTCCAATCATGCAAAGCACTTCTCCATCGTGAAGTAAAGGCGCCTTTACCGAAAAAACATGTGAGTATTTTTTAGGTGTTTTTATAGACTTTTTAGGTGATTTATATTTCAAAAGCACATCTTGAAACGGCGAAGTCATAAAAACATTCTCAATGCTTCCGGCCGAATTCCAAGCATCAAAACAGAAATAATGCTCAACACTCAAATCAACAATTTCGAGTATACGCTCACCCCATTCTTCCGAATACTGACCGTTTGATTCGTTTAAAAGGATGTATTTATAGCTGATAATCTGCCCTTTAATTGGTGTGATTTCTAAATCCCCTACCCAATCTTCGTGACCTTGAAAATTGAGTGGAAAAGCTTTTCGGAAGTCGTTAGCCCCTAATTCTGGGATATTTCCGGTAACAAAAATCCGCTGCCCCCAATGCGTAAAATAAGGAACTTTGAAATGAATTCTCATGTGTTTGTTATTTGGTATTAAATCTATGTTTGTGAAAATAATGACATTAATTATTTTGCAGTTCAAAATTACTTCAATTAATGATTAAATCGACTATAAGAATATCAAAATCATCTTTATTTTAATTTCAAACGTTTGCAATGAAGTCGTAAAATTATTTGCAACTTTAAATTATAAAAACAAAAGAAAGATACAAGGACATGAGTCGCAACTATAAATTTGACTACGTCGATTTTCAATTCACAATCCTGCAGCAGAAAGATTGGTTTTTAAGCCTGAACAATATGTGTATAGCAGTGCTGTTGATTATACCGAAGAAAAAGGATTATTAGATGTTATAGTTATTTGATTGCTTTAATAAGCAAACCACCGATTAGAATTCGGAGGTAGCGGACACGTTAATTATTTTTAGAACGGCCAGCGGGTTAATTTTTATCTGTCAGCATATGAAATAATCGATTTTTTTATGTAAGTTTGCATGTTTCTATAAAAAATAACAAATCATTAACACAAAAAGTATGTTTAAAAATCATCCTAAAGGACTTCTTGGAGCTGCGCTTTCCAATATGGGAGAGCGTTTTGGTTTTTATACCATGATGGCCATTTTAGTGCTTTTTCTTCAAGCTAAATTTGGCTTTTCGTCCACAACAACGGGCATTATCTACTCCATTTTTTACAGTTCAATCTATGTATTAGCTTTCGTCGGCGGCTTAATAGCTGATAAAACACGAGATTTTAAAAAAACTATTTTTTATGGTTTAATTTTAATGACACTCGGTTATTTTATCATCGCTATCCCGACTCCCACTCCTGTTCCTGCCGACAAATTTGTTCTCTTCTTAATCATTATTTGTTTTGGACTTTTGGTCATTGCTTTTGGAAATGGACTTTTCAAGGGAAATTTACAAGCTCTCGTAGGACAGATGTATGACAACCCGAAATATTCATCAATGCGCGATGCGGGTTTTCAATGGTTCTATATGTTTATTAACGTAGGGGCTATCTTTGCTCCGGCAGCTGCCGTGGCTGTACGCAACTGGTGGGTTGGGAAGAATGGTTTTGACTACAATGCAGCCTTACCCGACTTGTGTCACTCGGCATTAGGTGGAACAATTACTGCGGAAGGAACTGCAAATTTGCAAGCGCTTGCAGCCGAAGTGGGTTATCAAGGCAGTGACATGATGGAATTTGCCAATCAGTATCTTAACGTGTTTACCACCGGATTCCACTATGCTTTTGTTGTTGCCATTTTTGCCATGTTAATTTCAATGATAATTTATCTTTCCAATAAACATAAATTTGAAAATCCGGCAGAGAAAACAGCTGTTGTGGGTAAAGAAACGAAAGAAATGGATGCAAAAGAAATCAAACAGCGATTGTATGCACTTTATGCTGTATTTGCCGTTGTGTTTTTCTTCTGGCTTTCATTCCACCAAAATGGTTTAACACTGACGCTTTTTGCGAAAGACTACACCAATTTAAGCGGCATCAATGTCAATCTCGGTTTTACCACGCTGAAAGGAGCAGAGTTATTTCAATCCATCAATCCATTTTTTGTAGTTTTCCTTACTCCTGTAATTATGGCGGTATTTGCTGCTCTCAGAGCAAGGGGCAAAGAACCTTCTACACCTAAAAAAATAGCCATAGGTATGGGAATTGCAGCTACGGCATTTGTGTTGATGACAATTGGTTCTATCGGGCTGCCTTCAAAAGCAGAAGTTACTGCAATGGGCGGTCTTCCCGAAGTTCAAAAAGTAACTCCTTGGCTACTTATCGGTACTTATTTTATTCTTACCGTAGCTGAGCTGTTTATAAGTCCGCTAGGTATTTCATTTGTATCCAAAGTTGCACCTCCGAAATATCAAGGCATGATGCAGGGGCTTTGGCTGGGTGCAACCGGTTTTGCTAACCTACTACTATTTGTAGGTGCAATTTTCTACGATAACATCTCCATTCAAGGTACTTGGATGGTATTTGTGGCTGCGTGTGTGCTTTCTATGGGAATTATGCTTGCCATGTTGAAATGGCTTGAAAGAGTAGCACAATAAACAGCTACTAAAATATAAAATAAAAGACCTGATTTCATTCAATGGAGTCAGGTCTTTTTCTGTATCATCGTATCAAAAACTTTCCAAAGTGTATCGTCATCAGGTAGGGGAGCTTCAATACAGATGTTTTCTTTGGAGACAGGATGGATAAAACGAACCGTTCGAGCATGCAAGTTGATGCCTCCACCGGAATTGGAACGAGATGCTCCGTATTTAAGGTCGCCTTTGATAGGACACCCTATAGCTGCAAGCTGACAACGGATTTGGTGGTGACGACCAGTTTCGAGATTCACTTCAAGCAAATGATAACGTTCTGATGACGCAATTAACTTGTAGCTTAAAGTAGCCTTTTTAGAATTAGGCTTTTCCATATCATAAGCGTAAGATTTATTTTGTTTTCTATTTCTTACGAGAAAATGTTCGAGTCTCCCTTCCGATTCTTTTGGACGATTTTTAACGATTGCCCAATATTTTTTTTCTACCTGCTGATTGCGGAACATATCATTCAACCTCGTCAAAGCCTTGCTAGTACGAGCAAATAGAACTACGCCACTCACCGGTCTGTCCAGACGATGCGTTACGCCCAGAAATACGTTACCCGGTTTATTGTACTTTTCTTTGATATACAATTTAACAATCTCTGAAAGTGGCTTGTCGCCCGTTTTATCGCCCTGTACTATTTCCGATGGTTTTTTGTTAACTGCGATTATATGGTTGTCTTCGTAAAGAATTTGCATAATATTCAGTGTATTCGTGATTCGTTATTGGTGATTCTATGATAATGACCGTTTTTGGCTAATAGTTCAATTTATTTTGTTAGAAAAAGATGCTCTATTATTATCATGCATTTATATTTTTCTCTTTTTTGATCTCATTATATTTACCGTATCAAATGAAACGGCAACAGGTTCAGCAACGAGAAGCTTATCTGGAATAATTTGACCAACGACAAGATAACTCAAAACTACTCACCCCTTTGTCTAACAATTTCATAAATCATCACTCCGGCTGCTACCGAGACGTTTAGTGATTCAGTCTTTCCAAGAATCGGGATTTTTACCAATGAATTACAAAGTTTTAGATGTTCATCTGCAATGCCTTCATCTTCAGAGCCCAACAAAAGTGCGATGGGCTCTTTGTAACTGATTTTGGTGTAGTTTTGCTTTGCTTTTTCAGTGGCTGCCACCAATTTCAAACCGCTGTTTGATAAAAATCGTAATGCTTCCCAAAGATTTTCTTCTCGACAAACTGCAATATTCAGTAACGCACCCGCCGAAGTTTTCACAGCATCAGCATTGATGGCTGCGCCCCCTTTTGACGGCACCACAATGGCATCCACACCGGCACATTCGCACGTGCGAGCTATGGCTCCAAAATTTCTAACGTCGGTAACACCGTCCAATACCACCACAAACGGTGTTTTCCCTTGCTCATACACGAACGGGATGATATTCTCCAATCGCTGAAAACGTATGGGTGAAATAAAGGCAATTACACCTTGGTGATTTTTAGAAGTGAGCAGATTAAGCTTATCAACAGGCACTTTCTGAATCGGTACCACCTTCCCTTCCAATGCTGCTAAAAGCTGACGTGAAAGCTCATTTGTCATATCGCGACGAATCAAAATTTTCTCAATCTCGTTACCTGCCTGCACTGCTTCTATCACAGCTCTCGTTCCGAAAATCATCTCTTTTTCAGGACGACGTCTTACTTTGAATTTTCTCTTGTTTCTCATAATTTAATCAATAAAAACCTCCAACACTTTGGCTCTTCCATCCGGAATTAACGTCGGATACTTCATTCCTGCCGGCAACATAATCGTTTCACCTTTCTTTACGTGAGTAATAGATGTACCTCCAGAAATTTCAAAATTACCTTCCAAACACATATAAACCACAAATGTCTCCGTGAGATTATAAGGCAGCGTTACTTTATTATTAAAATCCAACAATTCTGTTGTAAAATACTCACACTTAACAAGCGGAACAAACTCATTTAGCACAGGCGTATATTCAGTTTTTGGATATTTAGATGCTTTGAAGTTAATTACGCTCAGAGCAAGCTCCGTATGTAGCTCACGCTCATTACCTTCTACATCTTTTCGTTTGTAATCGTAAATTCGGTACGTGGCATCACTTGATTCTTGAATTTCGGCTAGGACAATACCTTTTCCGATGGCATGAACCAGTCCTGCTGGGATAAAAAAGCAATCACCCGGTTCAACAGGAACATGCCGCAACAATTCCTCTACTTTATCTTCTTCCAGCGCTTTCAAATATGCTTTTTTAGAATAATTTTTATTAAATCCAATGATTAATTCTGCCTTCGGCTCTGCGTGCAATACGTACCACATTTCGGTTTTTCCCAACGTATTATGTCTTTTTAGGGCTGTTTTATCGTCAGGATGAACCTGAATGGAAAGATTATCTTCGGCGTGAATCAACTTAAAAAGCAACGGGAAAGAATTACCAAAACGACTGTACACCCGCTTCCCAACAAGTTGTTCCTTATAGGTATCCAGCAATTCTTGTAATGTTTTTCCAGCTAGATACCCATTTGATACGACAGAAACATCATTCGGATAGCCCGATAATTCCCAGCTTTCACCGATATTAGGCAGCCCATCAGGCTTTTTACCATATAATTTTTCTAACTTACTACCGCCCCAAATCTTATCTTTTACAATAGGTTTGAATTTTAATGGATACATATTTTTTGATTTAGATTGATAATTGACGATTATCTTGATTGAACACTTCACTGTCATCAACCACCTTAAGCCTCCACCCAATTTTTCAAAAAATCTTCGTTGTTTTTTGTGAATTTGGGTGTATCGGCTATACCTTCCGAAACGGACATAATCGGATAGCGTTTTTGGTCCCAGTCGGCAGGCTTATTAAAATACTCGTAGGCAAGTCTATTAGCCGACCATTCAGTCCACGTGTGCATGTGATTGTGAGCGTGTTTTCGAGCTTTGCGCGCACTTTTAAAGCTGTCGAGTGCAATGTGTTTCCAAAAGAGCCAGAATCCCCATTTGCGATATTGCAGCAAATGACCGAACTCATGCCTAAGCAATTCGTAATCTGTTTCGTAACCTTTCCCGATAAAAATACCGATGCCAGGCAATGCAAATGCAGCACCTTCTTTGAACCGCTTGAAAGGCAACACAAACACCCGAACTCCTTCAAACTTCATACACGTATTAATTTAATATCTATTAGTATATTATTCAACACTCTTGGCATAACTTTTGATTTCATTCTTACAAAAGTAATAAAAATCCAGTAATAACACATAAAACCGAAAGATTATGAAAGCGAAAAAATTAATTATTGCATTTGTTGCAATATTAGCGCTAATGATAGCAATGCCGATGGAAACCACGGCTACTCCCCCACCTTGGGCTCCGGCGCATGGTTACAGAGCCAAGACGAGACACATCTACTTCCCACAACAAAACTTCTACTACGACCTTCATCGCGGCGTATACCTCTACATGACTGGTCAAAACTGGGTTACCAGCGTAGCAATTCCGACAGTTTATAGAAATATAAACCTGAGAGTCGTTCCGCAAATAGAAATGAGTATTCACACAGACTACCCGTACAAGTACAATCACAAGCACCGTGCAAAGTATTGGAACTCCAAAACTCAAAAAGAATATTATAAGCGGATGGAGAAAAACAGAAAAGCTTATCAGAAAGAGATGAAAAAAGCTCAAAAGGATTACTACAAACGTTCAAAAAAAGCAACTAAAAAGTATTACAAAAACAACGGCAAAAAGAAAAGATACAGATAAGAACCACACGAAGTAGATTGGCATTTTGGAACTCCTTTATGCACTTTGCGTAAGGGAGTTATCATCACCACCTTATCACTACATCTAACACTAATAATTTATTTGCTGTAATTTAAAATTTTAGCAACAAACCCTGAAAAATGAAACGAATATTATTAACAACAATAACACTATTTTCTCTATCCTTTAATTTGTTTTGCCAATCTACAATTCACGCTCACAACGGATGGTATCTGCCTACCAAAGGAAATTTCCGCATCTTTGCCGTTTTTGCGGAGATTGAAGGAGATACGTTAGAATTAAACGTTAACAGGTGGGAGAAAGGAAAAATGCCGGAACCAAGTTTAATTAAAGATTATCAAGATTTTATTCATCGCTATTTTTCAGAAGCATCATTCGGCGCACTGAATGTAACTATGCACTATTGGGATAAGTTGATAAAAATTCCGCTGAAAGAACAGGACAGAAATAATGGTTTTAAGAAAGTATTTGAATACTTAGCGAACACATACAATCGCGGTCATCTTATCCAAACTACTGACGGACTGATATTTCCGAATGATTTTGATCAATGGAGTCTAAATGCACCCAAAGGTTCAGTAAAACCGAACATTCCAGACAATGAGATTGATTTTGTCGCCATATTTTGGCGTGTAAACAGTTCTATCGGTCCCAAACGAAGCGGAGGACAAGGCAATTGGGGTAAGTTTAACAAAAAAATTGGCGAAAAGGAATTCGCACATAGAATATTCATGTACAGTAGCGACATTACTGTTTTCCAGCATGAGTTTGCTCATGGGATAGTCGGTTCTAACAATTTTCACAGCGCTCCGAGAAACGGCGGCACTCCCTTGTTTATAGAAGACTATCCGGGTTATAGCATATTGAGCGGCAACGCAAGGTATCATCCAGGGTATAACGGCTGGGACAGATACCGCTTGGGATGGCAGCACCCGTCGCAAAAACATAAAATTAGCGCCAGGGATGAAAAGGGCAACGAGAAAAACGGCAACCTGACTTATGGGCAAAACATCGGAGATTCTGCAGTGTTCGTACTTCGTGATTTTGCATCCACCAACGACGCTGTACGGATTAAGCTTCCCTATGTACGCACCTTAAATCCAAAAGCTCGTGAACAATGGATATGGATAGAAAACCACCAACTGCTCCCCGATAAAGTAGAATATGTACCGTCTAAACACGGCGTAGGCTCCCCTATGAGCAAAGTACCGCGAGGCATCTATCTGAATATTCAAGTGGGAAACGAAGATTTTTCTGACTTCTCAAGCAGAACCAACTACATTTCTCCCATCAGCAGATTTGGAAAATTTGACTGCACCTATCAAAGCGAATGGCCCGTAGGAGATGGCAGATATGGAGATTTAGCAATAACTGATGACAGTTTCGCCAATCCATTTACAGGCGCAGGATTTAATGCACATCCCGCCGATAATAATTCGAATGACAGGATAGAGTTAAATGAATATAAAAACATAGTAGGGATAAAATATAACAACCAAGTATTAGGAAAGGAAAATTTCGGATATTTTACTTATCACTCATTCGGATCGGTATATGATGCTTTTTACGAAGGTGACAAAATCAGCCTATCAACCAACCCCACCATCACCCCATGGCTGACGCATAAAAACAGCTCTTCATTTTCATCTAAACCAGCTGTTGATGACAACCGCCATATCTACTTAAACGGACTCTGCATCCGCATTCTTGAACAACGTGCAAACGGTGATGTGAAAATTTCTATCCGATGGAATGATTTTGACATAAAAAACAATGTACGCTGGTGTGGAGATATAGTTTTGAATGAGCAAGTTATTGTCCATCCAAATTGCACGGTATTATTGGATCAAGGATTAACCCCAACCAAAAGAAATAATCCCATATTTGTAAACGGACAAAAAGTGTTTGCCAACCCTACACTATTTACGGCAAAAAACAACTCTTTCTTCAAAATTGAACGGAAAGGCACAACCATACTTAAACATAATAGTTCCTATATAGCTGAATCCGGTTCTACGCTTGAACTGAATAATAAATCGGTTTTTGTGGTCGATTCCGGTTCTACTTTACAGATAAAAGCAGGCGCCCGTGTAATCATAAAGGGAAGGGGAAAAATTGTGGTTAAATCAGGCGGATATCTTTGCGTAGAAGAAGGGGCATTTATAGATCTTCAAAACAGTAACAGTGCTATAATCTTAGAAAAAGGAGCTGTATTGGGAGCCAATCCGACATTGTTTAACAATCCGGCGTGCAGTTCTTCCATTGCTAAAACAGGTAAAGGTTCTGTTAAGTATTAACAGAGAGAGTCAGCACCAACATCGTACAAATCGCACCCCGAGTTGCGCGTTTTGTCAACTTAAATGGTTTTGTCCAATTTTACGCATTTAATCAGCGAACTTACTTAGGGTGTGAATAAATTCAAGACAATTTCCACATATTTTAATAGCTAGAGTGACCCTTCCATCCGCAGTTGGAACGACATTCTCAATTGTTAATTTTGTGTGTAAAATAATTTCCGTATTTTTGCAAAGAAAAATTTTCACACGTATTATCTACTCATGTCCCGCTACAATCGATTTCTTTACGGATTTATTCTCGGACTGATCCTTCCGGTGCTGTTTCTGTGGATTTATCTGAAACGATTTTATCCGGTAGATGCATCATTTTTTGAAATTATCCGACAACTGTTTCCCAGTGTGATGCTCGGAAAATTATTTTTGCTGTCCATCATGCCAAATTTAATCGGCGTTTTTATTTTTTACAAGCAAGATAACTTCAAACTCGGTATCGGGATGATGATAAGTGCCCTGCCCTACTTGGTTATGGCGATGATAATGATGTAAATAAGTTACGAAAAAAAGAGAATTCACGAATATACCATTTAACTCCGCCTGCCTCGGGCAGGCAATTAACTAATCACGAATGAAGTATTTCCTTATAGCCGGTGAAGCTTCGGGCGATTTGCATGCCTCGAATCTGATGCGTGAACTAAAAAAGTTAGACGCAGATGCTCAATTCTGTTTTTTAGGGGGCGATTTGATGCTGGGGCAAGGCGGAAAAATGGTGAAACATTACCGTGAAATGGCGTTTATGGGGTTTATCAACGTACTGAAAAATGCCCGAACGGTGCTGAAAAACTTGTCCGACTGCAAGCAAGCGATTCATGATTTCAAACCCGACGCACTGATATTAATTGACTATCCATCGTTTAACTTGAGAATAGCCAAATTTGCTAAAAAAGAGCTCGCACTGCCCGTGTACTATTACATTTCCCCTAAAATTTGGGTTTGGAAGGAATTTAGAATTAAGCAAATCAAAAAACACGTGGACAAGATGTTTACCATCCTGCCATTTGAAACCGAGTTTTACAGGAAACACAACTATGATGTTTGCTACGTAGGTAATCCTACAGTAGATAGCATCACTTCACGACCGAATCAGGAGCAAACTTTTTCTGAATTTTGTACTAAAAATAACCTTCCCGATAAACCGATTATTGCTGTGCTTCCCGGTAGCCGAAAGCAGGAAATAAGCAATTGTCTTCCGGTAATCCTTGATGGTTTAAGCAGTTTTACGAATTATCAAATCGTGGTAAGCAGCGCACCGGGCATTGAACCTAATTACTATTCCGAAATTATTCCTGGAACCGATTTCCAAATCGTCTTTGATCAAACCTACGAACTGCTTTCACATGCCGAAGCAGCTGTAGTAAACTCCGGCACCGCCACACTCGAAACTGCACTGCTCGGTACGCCGCAAGTGGTAGTTTATCACGTTGCCTTTGGCAGAATAGCCCTAATGCTGAAAGCTATTTTTATCAACGTGAAATATGTTTCGTTGGTCAATCTAATTGCGGATAAAGAAGTAGTGAAAGAGTTGCTGGCATATCATTTTACGGCAGAAAATGTAAGTAAGGAAGTAGAAAAATTGATTGCCGATTCCGCTTATCGGGAAAAAATGGTAAAAAGCTATCAAGAAATTAAAAAAGTACTAGGTGAACCCGGCGCTTCGATAAATACGGCAAGGAAAATTGTGGAACTTATGAATCGGCAGAGACAAAAGAGACACTAACCTTCTAACAATTCTATTGCTTCTTTTAACGACTTTATTTCCAATACCCGTTCCGGAATTTCATACTGCTTGTCTGAATGGTTCAAAAAAAGCGCATCAATTCCCACGTTAGTCGCTCCAAGAATATCAGCTTCAAAGCTGTCGCCTATCATCAGCGTTTCTTCTGCCGATGCTCCGTTCACATCCAACGCATAATTAAAAATAGCCGGGTTAGGTTTTAGAGCGTCGGCGCTATCTGAAAGCACAATGTGAGCAAAATAATGTTCTATGTCAGTGTTGCGCAGTTTGCGATACTGAATTTCCGCAAAACCATTGGAAACAATCGTCATCGGCAAATGCTTACTTCGACAGTAATCCATCAGTTCCGAGGCATACGGCACCAATAAAGTCTTCTCACCAAGAACTGCCAAAAAATCGTTATTCATCTGTAATGCACGTTTTTCGTCACCTATTCCCACTTTTTGCAAAGGATAGAGAAACCGCTGAATGGAAAGATATTCTCTGGTAATATTCCCTCGAGCGTAATCTACCCAAAGTTCTAAATTTCGTTTTGAATAAAGATGAAAAAATGTTTCAAAACTGTCAAAATAGTCGTTCAATTGTTCTGCATAGAAAACATCATGCAAAGCCACTTCAGCATTGGCACGAAAATCCCAGACGGTGTCGTCTAAATCAAGAAAAATATATTTATAATTGGTTGGTTGAATAATTAAATGGTTGATTTATTTAGTAGTTGAATGGTTTCAAATATCCGAACCTCGGTTATTCCACTTCTACAACAAGATACTTGCTGACACTCCAAAAATCGGTCATATTGGTAATCACCAACACATAATTTTCATTCTCCTTTTCAAGTGTATAGCTTGTTTTCGGGTGGTTAGTCAAAACTTTAGCTTTCGACGCAGAATAAAGTGGAATGATTCGTGTATTTCGCGCATCCACTTTTACAAAGTAATTTTTATTGAAGTCGGCCTGTAACACTTTTTGGGGACTGAAAATTCCTTCGGAAGTAATTATCTTATTGTCTTTCAACTCTTTCTTAGAACCAATGGCATACCAAGCTGAATGTATTTCTTGGTCTTGCCTTTGAATCACTTCTTCCTTTCTTTCGTTTTGCTCTGCAAGTTCCTCTACATTTTTGCCCAACGAATCGACAGTAGTACCTAATTTATTAATCACTGAATCTTTCTGCACTACTGTAGTTTGTAAGCGGGCCACTTTTGCCGACTCATCATTCAGTTGCTTGGTAAGCTGTGCCAACGCTTTCTCAACATTGTCCAGTTTGAACGAGCTTCTTTTCAGTTTAGTCCGCAAATCTTCCAGCTCTTGCTGACTGGTACGAATCATGTCATTAATATACACCATATCCTCCTTAACCTTTCTGCGTACGTCTTCAGGCGTATTCTCACTCAATGGTTTTACGGACAGCACATTCTGAACACTTTTAATTTTTTCTATATTTTGCTGCACATCATTTAATGTTGAAAAATAATCGTTTACTTCTTCCTCAAGTAAGATTTTAGCCTGTTGCAATGAATCATTTTCTGCTTTCAGCCGATCTACTTCTGTTTTTTTGCTCTGCTGTGCGCACGATGCAAAAACCATTAAAACAACGAATAAATATGCTATTTTTTTCATGTTACTCTTGTGTATGGAAAGTGTATAACTAAATACTTCTAAAATTCATTTTTATTGTTTGAAACACTACAAAATTAATTTATTTCTTCAAATCCTGCAACAATTATCACAAATTCTCCTTTGGGTTGATTTTGCGTAAAATGGACTACCAATTCCGCTAAGGTTCCCCGTACCGTTTCCTCGTAAACCTTCGAAATTTCACGCGAAACAGAAGCTTTTCTATCCGCTCCGAAAAACTCGGCAAGCTGAGTCAGTGTTTTTAAAACTCGGAACGGAGACTCATAAAAAATAAGCGTTCGCGGTTCTGTAGCAAGATTTTTCAGTTTTGTCTGGCGTCCCTTCTTATGTGGTAGAAACCCTTCAAAACAAAATCGGTCATTCGGTAACCCCGAAGCAACCAATGCCGGCACAAACGCCGTGGCGCCCGGCAAGCACTCCACCTCCACCCCCTGCTCTACACACGCTCTAACGAGCAAAAATCCCGGATCGGAAATTGCCGGCGTACCCGCATCAGAAATCAGCGCAACCGTCTGCCCGCTTCTAATCCTTTCAACCACCTGCTCCACTGTGCGATGTTCATTGAATTTGTGATGCGACTGCATGGGCGTATGAATATCAAAATGCTTCAATAATACACCACTCGTTCGCGTATCTTCCGCAAGGATAAAATCAACTTCTTTAAGCACCTTCACGGCTCTGAATGTCATATCTTCCAAATTTCCGATAGGTGTGGGCACGACGTAGAGTTTCATAGTATGATAAAAATAATTGTTTTATGGAAACATGAGCAAAACCCTTATAAGTATCTACGTTTCACAATTTGTAAAAACTCTTTGGCATGCTCATTATTGTCTTCCCAACCAAATTTTGACTTCAAAAATGTTTCTGCTTCTGAAAAATTAGCCAATTGATTCAAGTAACTGATTGTTTTATTCAAAACTTCGCCGTTTCCACCAAACAATTCGCGCTGAAAACGAAAACGGTCACCGATATTAATAGCCTGCCGAATATCATGAATTTTTTGACTTTCCAGGTTAGCAGTAAGCGATTTATCCTCTACCGTAAGGGTGTCTTTAAACACAGAAGTTGTCTGCTTTTTACCTGTGGTTTGTTGCGTATCCGATACAACTACTTCTTGCAGCTCATCCTCCGAAGAAGTTAGTTGCACATCTTCCTCCCCTTCTATTGTGGGTTCGTCAATTACCACAAAATCTGCGCCTTGCTCGTTTATATCATTCTCAGCATCAATCGATTCAAACTCAACTTCAACTTTCTTATCAAACCCTTCTGTCGGTTCACTATCTCGCTCTGTGATAGAAACTTCCGGTTCTCCATCTTCTATTTCGTACGGATTTACGGGAGATTCCATATGGGAATCGAGCGGAACATCAAAGTTGTTTTTTTCATAATCTTCAAAAGCTTCTTCCTCCGTCATTTCATCCTGACGGTCGTTCTCACTTTCAAATGAACCATAATCAATAATCTCTGATTCTTCACTATACAAAACAGAGAGTTCGTTTAATTTATCGACCACATTTTCAGCTTTATTACGTGCCAAGCGCAAAATCGGTTCGGGAAATTCATTCATTTTCTCAAAACCATCTGTCAGCAGACTCAATTCCTTGATGTCTTTCTGCAATAAAAGTACAATAATGTCTTTGTTCATATCTTTTTCCTAAAAAACAAGTTCTATTAGAGTATTTTCTTTATTTTTGTAAAAGTAATTGATAAAAATCGATTTACGAGCGTAAAGATACAAATTAAACTTTCTAAAATAATACCATCTAACCAAAATTTTATAAAATAATGATTTTTTCAGAACAAAATCATCCGAATCAGGTTAAAAAAGGGAGAATTGAAGTAATCTGCGGCTCCATGTTTTCAGGAAAAACAGAAGAATTGATTCGCAGATTAAAGCGAGCTAAATTTGCCAAACAGCGTGTTGAAATTTTCAAACCGCAAATAGATAATCGCCATTCCGAAGATGAAGTAGTATCACATGATCTTACTTCCATCCGCTCTACCTCGATAGAATCATCGGGCAGCATCCTGTTAATGTCCACCGATGTTGATGTGGTAGGAATTGACGAGGCTCAGTTTTTTGATGACGGATTGGTTGAAGTTTGTAAACGACTAGCTAACAACGGTATTCGAGTAATTGTAGCCGGCTTGGATATGGATTTTCGCTGCACTCCGTTCGGACCTATGCCGGCGCTTATGGCCATTGCTGATGACGTGTATAAAGTTCACGCCATCTGTGTTCGCTGCGGTTCACTGGCTTATGTTTCACATCGGCTTGTGGCAGACGAGAAACAAGTACTTATCGGCGAAATGGAAGAATACGAGCCAATATGCAGAGAGTGCTACAACGAAGTGATGAAGTAGTTTTGGGTTAATACAACAAAACTACATCACACCTAAAATAGCACATAGTTAATTATTCAATATCAACCCTTAACTCTTCCTCTCTACCTTTTTAATATCTTTAATCATTAACTGAATAGTCGTAAAGTTGTTAAAAGTATTTTCCTCCAACGTGTAACAAATATCCAGCGGATTCAAGGCTTTTAGGTGGTCATTAAATTCGTGCATTCTGAATGCAATTCCATTCATTACGTTTTCGGAACTATTATCAATCAATTCCAGTTTTAAATGTTCTTGATCCCTACCCACCAAGCGACTACTGCCATAATCATACACATTTTTCGATTCAAAAACGGGATTCATATTACCCGGTCCAAAAGGACCAAATTGCTTCAAAATACGGAAAAACTTCGGTGTAATATCCTTAAATTCCAGCACTGCATCAATTTCTAACTGCGGATATGTTTGCTCTTCCTGAATATTTTGAGCCACATACTCTTCAAAGCGACGAGTAAACTCATCCACATTTTCTGTCTTCATAGTGAGACCGGCCGCATACATATGCCCACCAAAGTTTTCGAGAAGGTCTTTACAAGATTCTACCGCCTTGTACAAATCAAATCCGGAAACAGAGCGTGCAGAACCGGAAGCATAACCATTCGAATTCGAATCAGTCAGGACTACCGTCGGTTTGTAGTGCTCTTCCGAGAGTCGCGATGCCACAATTCCAATCACACCTTTGTGCCAATCGGGTTTGTACACAACGATTGATTTTCGTTGTGAGTAAATTTCATCGCTCTGAATAAGCCTCAACGCCTCATCGGTAATATTTTTGTCAAGATCTTTTCGATCGTCGTTATAAGCGTTGATGGTACTACTTCGTTCAGAAGCAAATGCATAATCCCGCGCCACAAGCAGTTCTACTGCCTCAGATGCTAATTTCATTCTTCCGGAAGCATTGATGCGAGGACCGATTTTGAATACAATATCACTAATATTTATTTCCTTATTTTTTAATCCGGAGACATCAATAATGGCTTTTACACCTACACTTGGGTCAGAATTTATTTGTTTTAGTCCGTAAAATGCCAGTATCCGATTTTCTCCTGTGATAGGCACAATATCCGAAGCAATACTTAGCGCCACCAAGTCAAGGAGTGGCACCAGATGCTCAAAGCCAATACTGTTTACCTTGGCAAAAGCCTGCATAAATTTAAAACCGACACCACATCCAGAAAGGTGTTTGTACGGATAAGTACAATCTTCTCGTTTCGGGTCAAGCACGGCTACTGCGGGAGGTAATTCGTCGTCAGGATTGTGGTGATCGCAAATAATAAAATCAACCCCAAGTGACTGAGCATACTTTATTTTATCCACAGCTTTGATGCCACAGTCTAACGCAATTATCAGTGTAAAATCATTCTCATGAGCGTAGTTTATTCCTTTTGTCGAAATTCCGTAGCCTTCATTATATCGGTCGGGGATATAAAAATCTAAGTTACAATAAAGTTTAATTAAAAACCTATAAACCAGCGAAACAGCAGTAGTTCCATCTACATCGTAATCACCATAAATCAAAATCTTTTCATTTCGCTGCATCGCCTTGGTCAGCCTTTCTACCGCCTTGTCCATGTCTTTCATCAAGAAAGGGTCATGCAAATCATTCAAATCGGGACGGAAAAAAGTGCGTGCTTCATCATACGTGGTAATGCCTCTTTGTACTAAAAGTTTTGATAGTATAGGACTGATACTTAATTCATTGGCTAATTTATTTGTAATTTCATTTTGTTCATCGGTCAGTTCCGAATAAATCCATTTATTTATCATTGTGTTAAATTTTATTCACTCCAAGACTGAATATCAATTCAATCAAATCATCATCCGTAATCAACCACATTCCAACCCTTTAAAAATCACCGTATTCTATAACGATTCATAGCTTATTATCGTTTACAAATATAGTGAAAATAGTTCAATAAACGATTTAAAATTGGAACTAATTATTTGTAAATGCAACAAAAACATTGTAACGAAAACATCTTATAATGATAAAACAAGACACACATAGCTTTCTTAAAACTATGTGTGTCTTATCACAATAGAGAAATTACTCAATAAGATTTACTTAATGTCCAAACCTGTACTTTCGTCGATGTCTAACACATTTTTACGAGCATCCATCATTTTCTCGTATTCATCACGTGATCCTACTATAATTTTGTCATAATCACGCAATCCTGTACCGGCCGGAATCAAGTGACCGCAGATAACGTTTTCTTTCAATCCTTCCAGCTTATCTACTTTACCATGAATTGCTGCATTATTCAAAACTTTTGTTGTTTCTTGGAATGAAGCAGCTGACATAAAGCTGGATGTTTGAAGTGCTGCCTTTGTAATTCCTTGCAAGATTTGGTTTGAAGTAGCCGGTACAGCCTCACGAGTCTCTACCAAGCGAAGGTCACGTCGTTTCAGCATACTATTTTCATCTCGTAGCTTGCGAGCCGTAATTATCTGTCCGGGTTTCAACACTTCTGAATCTCCCGGATCAAGGATAACTTTTTTACCCCAGATTCGGTCGTTTTCTTCCATAAACTCATTCTTATCGACTATTTCTCTTTCAAGGAAACGGGTATCGCCCTCATCAACAATTTCGACTTTGCGCATCATCTGTCGTACAACCACTTCAAAGTGTTTATCGTTAATTTTAACACCTTGCATGCGATAAACATCCTGAACTTCGTTCACAATATAATCCTGTACTGCAGTAGGTCCTTTAATTGCCAAGATATCAGCAGGAGTAATTGCACCATCTGAAAGTGGAGTTCCGGCACGTACAAAGTCGTTTTCTTGAACCAAAATTTGTTTTGAAAGCGGGATAAGGTATTTTTTTACTTCTCCCTGCTTAGATGTTACACTTACTTCGCGATTACCACGCTTAATCCTTCCAAAATTAACTTCACCATCAATTTCTGTAACGACTGCCGGATTAGATGGATTGCGTGCTTCGAACAACTCCGTCACACGTGGAAGTCCACCGGTGATGTCACCCGCCTTACCTACAGCACGCGGAATTTTCACAAGCATTTGTCCTGCTTTAATGTTACTTCCATCATCCACAACAAGGTGAGCACCTACAGGCAAGTTATATGTACGCAAAACGTTTCCATCTTTATCCAAAATATTGGCAGTAGGAATTTTATTCTTGTCTTTAGTTTCGATAATGATTTTTTCACGAAGTCCCGTCGTATCATCTACTTCCATATTGAAAGTAACGTTTTCAATCACATCTTCAAACTCTATCTTACCTTCCTTTTCAGCAATAATTACGGCATTAAACGGGTCCCAAGTACAAATCACCTGTCCTTTTTTCCCCATTTCGCCATTCTTAGCAAAAAGTTTCGAACCGTACGGAACATTCTGAGTCGTTAATATAATTTCGGTATTCGGATCAACCACACGCATTTCAGCCAAGCGACTTACTACTACTTGATATTCCTTTCCTTCTTCATCTTTCGCATTCACCGTACGAAGTTCTTCAAATTCCAACCGTCCATCGTATTTCAATGTAATGTTAGATTCTGACGCAATATTGGACGCAATACCTCCCACGTGGAAAGTACGAAGAGTCAACTGCGTACCCGGCTCACCAATAGATTGTGCTGCAATAACACCAACCGCTTCTCCAACATGAACCATACGTCCTGTAGCCAAGTTGCGTCCATAACATTTTACACAAACACCTTTCTTAGACTCACAAGTCAATACTGAACGAATTTCCACTTGTTCAATCGGTGAGTCTTCAATAATAGTAGCTGTTTTATCAGTAATTTCCTCCCCGGCTTTAACAATCAAATCTCCGGTAAGTGGGTGATAAACATCGTGAACCGATACACGTCCTAAAATTCTTTCATATAATGATGAGATAACATCTTCGTTTTTTTTAATTTCAGTTGCAGTCAAGCCACGAAGTGTACCACAATCTTCTTCGGTAACAATTACATCTTGTGACACATCCACCAGACGACGAGTCAAGTAACCGGCGTCAGCCGTTTTCAATGCTGTATCCGCCAAACCTTTACGGGCACCGTGAGTAGAAATAAAGTATTCCAATACAGAAAGCCCTTCTTTAAAGTTTGACAAAATCGGGTTTTCAATAATCTGTCCACCATCAGAACTGGATTTTTGAGGTTTTGCCATCAAACCACGCATACCGGCCAGCTGGCGAATCTGTTCTCTCGAACCTCGTGCACCTGAATCAAGCATCATATACATGGAGTTAAATCCTTGACGGTCCTTAGAAAGTTGTTCGATTAAAACACTTGACAAACGAGTATTTACGTGCGTCCAAGTATCGATTATCTGATTGTAACGTTCGCGTGGAGTGATGAATCCCATGTTGTAGTTATTCATAATCTCCTTTACTTCTTCGTTACCTTCTTGTATAAAGATTTCTTTTTCTTTCGGGATAATTACGTCGCTCAGGTTAAAAGACAAACCTCCACGAAATGCCATATCGTAGCCCATGTCTTTGATATCATCAAGGAATAGAGCTGTACGTGCTACTCCACAGGTTTCAATTATGCGTCCGATAATGTCTCGAAGTGATTTTTTTGACAATAGTTCATTGATGAAACCCATTTCTTCCGGAACGTTTTTATTAAACAAAATACGTCCTACGGTAGTGTCAATCAATTTTTGTGTCGACTGATTATCTTCATCAAGTTCATCAACTCTAACTTTTATAATGGCATGAAGATCAACCTGTCCTTCGTTGTAAGCAATTTCTGCTTCCTCCGGAGAATAGAAAATCAATCCTTCACCTTTAGCTCCCGAGCGAGGTTTTGTTATATAATATAGTCCAAGCACCATATCTTGCGAAGGAACAGTAATTGGTGCTCCGTTAGCCGGATTCAAAATATTGTGGGAGGCAAGCATCAGAAGCTGAGCTTCAAGAATAGCCTCGTTTCCAAGTGGTAAGTGCACAGCCATTTGGTCACCATCAAAGTCGGCATTGAACGCAGTACATGCAAGCGGGTGAAGCTGGATGGCTTTTCCTTCAATCATTTTTGGCTGAAACGCCTGAATACCAAGTCGGTGAAGTGTTGGAGCACGGTTTAGTAATACAGGATGTCCCTTCATTACATACTCTAAAATATCCCAAATTACCGGATCTTTTCGATCTATGACTTTTTTGGCAGATTTTACCGTTTTTACAATTCCTCTTTCAATGAGTTTACGAATCACAAACGGCTTGTAAAGTTCTGCCGCCATATCTTTCGGAAGTCCACACTCATGTATTTTAAGCTCCGGACCAACCACAATCACCGAACGAGCAGAATAATCCACACGTTTACCAAGCAAGTTTTGACGGAAACGACCTCGTTTCCCTTTCAAACTATCTGTAAGTGATTTTAAGGGGCGATTGCCACTTGTTTTAACCGCAGTCGACTTACGTGAGTTATCAAAAAGTGAGTCAACTGCTTCTTGTAACATGCGTTTTTCGTTACGAAGAATCACTTCCGGTGCTTTAATTTCAATCAGTCGTTTCAAACGATTATTGCGAATTATCACACGACGGTACAAGTCATTCAAATCGGATGTAGCAAAACGTCCGCCATCTAGAGGTACCAAAGGACGTAACTCCGGTGGTATTACCGGAACTACTTTGACTATCATCCATTCTGGTTTATTTCTAGTTTTCGAAGAACGGAATGCTTCTACAACTTGCAAACGCTTTAATGCTTCAGTTTTACGTTGTTGAGACGTCTCTGTGTTTGCTTTGTTACGAAGTTCATAGGAAAGCTCATCCAAATCAAGCCTGCTTAGCAAGTCATAAAGTGCATTGCCACCCATTTTTGCAATGAACTTATTGGGGTCAGTATCTTCCAGCATTTGATTTTCGCGTGGAAGTGTTTCTAACAGATTAAGGTATTCTTCTTCAGATATAAGTGCACCGTAAGTGATATCTTCACCATTTTCAAGAATCCCTGCCTGAATAATCACATATTTTTCATAATAAATGATTGAATTCAATTTTTTCGTAGATATTCCTAATAAGTGTCCTATTTTGTTAGGAAGTGAGCGAAAATACCAAACATGAGCTACCGGAACAACTAACTGAATGTGTCCTGTACGTTCACGACGAACTTTCTTTTCGGTAACTTCTACTCCACAACGGTCACACACTATTCCACGATAACGGATACGCTTGTACTTTCCACAATGACACTCGAAGTCTTTTGTTGGTCCGAAAATTCTTTCGCAAAACAAGCCGTCTCGCTCTGGTTTGTATGTGCGGTAGTTAATAGTTTCAGGCTTCAGCACTTCTCCATTCGAACGTTTTAAAATTTCTTCAGAAGAAGCCAAGCCTATAGAGATTTTACTAAAACTACTTTTTGATTTTTTATCTGTTTTTTTAAAAGCCATGTTATAATATTGACTGTTTGTTTATCTACAATTTACTATTCCCCGAGATATATTTGTCAGAAGCTATCTATCTATTGAATTTTTAGCTTCTAAGGTTCCAGATTAACACTTAGTGCTAAACCTCTTAATTCGTGCAGAAGCACATTTAGAGATTCTGGAATTCCTGCGGTAGGCATCGGATTGCCTTTTACAATAGATTCATAAGTACGCGCACGTCCTACAACGTCGTCAGACTTAACAGTAAGAATTTCTTGAAGAGTATGTGCTGCACCGAAAGCCTCGAGTGCCCAAACTTCCATTTCTCCGAATCGCTGTCCACCAAATTGCGCCTTACCACCCAATGGTTGTTGCGTAATAAGTGAGTATGGCCCAATAGAACGCGCGTGCATTTTATCTTCCACCATGTGCCCAAGTTTGAGCATATAGATTACACCCACTGTAGCTTTTTGGTCAAAGCGCTCACCGGTTCCACCATCATATAGATAAGTTTGCCCATAACGTGGAACACCAGCTTTATCACACCACTCATTAAGATCGTCCATCTCAGCTCCGTCAAAAATGGGGGTTGCAAATTTAACACCTAACTCTAGCCCGGCCCAACCAAGTACAGTTTCAAATATCTGTCCCAAGTTCATACGAGAAGGAACACCTAATGGATTCAATACGATATCAACGGGGGTTCCGTCTTCTAAAAACGGCATATCTTCAACGCGCACAATGCGAGAAACAATACCTTTGTTTCCGTGACGACCCGCCATCTTATCACCGACGCGAATTTGGCGTTTATTTGCAATA
This sequence comes from Bacteroidales bacterium, assembly GCA_012518275.1. GTDB lineage: Bacteria > Bacteroidota > Bacteroidia > Bacteroidales > Paludibacteraceae > UPXZ01. The sequence continues at coordinate 23,611 of JAAYSS010000096.1, read as the reverse complement.
TAAACCTTAGCCATCTGAACGATTCCGTTTGGAAGTTCATCGCCGATAGTTATGTTAAGTTTTTTACGTTTAGTCTGTGCATCTAATTCTTTATATTTTTGTAGGTAATTCAAAATCACCTGGCGGATAAGTTCGTTTTTATGACTATCATTTGTCCATTTTGTCAGTTGTATGGTTGTATAGTCAATATCACGCAGACGCTCTGCAGAAAATTTGCTATTTCTTGAAATAACTTCTACTTCAAAGAAATCTTTTACGCCGGCTGAGTTTTTATTGTCAATTATTTTCAACAATTTATCTATCAAAATCTCTTTCAATTCATCGGCTTTAGTTTCAAACTCTTCATCCAGTTTTGGCAATATAGCTTTGTCGAGCAATTTTGACTTTCTGGTTTTCTGAGCTCTAGAAAACAACCTTTTGCCGATAACAACCCCAGACAAAGAAGGTGTAGCTTTCAGCGAAGCATCTTTCACATCTCCGGCTTTATCTCCGAAAATAGCACGTAGCAATTTTTCTTCCGGCGATGGTTCTGATTCACCTTTTGGAGTGATTTTACCAATAATAATATCTCCTGGGTCAACACGAGCACCAATACGTATGATTCCGTTTTCGTCCAAATTGCGGATTGCATCTTCACTCACATTAGGAATATCGGAAGTGAATTCTTCAATACCACGTTTTGTTTCACGAACTTCAAGTAACTGTTCAACAACATGGATAGAAGTAAATATATCTTCTCGTACAACTCGTTCACTAATTACAATGGCATCCTCAAAATTGTACCCTTTCCAAGGCATAAAGGCAACTCTTAGGTTTTTACCTAAAGCTAATTCGCCTTTTTCAGTTGAAAAGCCCTCTGTCAAAATTTGACCGGGTTTTACTTTTTCATCCTTTTTTACAATCGGACGAAGGTCAATAACCGTATTCTGGTTAGTTTTCATAAATTTTGGCAGCACATACTCTTTCAATGCGCTATCAAAATTCACTAATTCATCCTCTTCCGAACGTTCATACCTTACTTTAATTGTAGTAGCATCAACAAATTCCACCACTCCATGCCCTTCGGCAACAATCTGAGTACGAGAATCTCGAATCAACTGTCCTTCAATCCCTGTTCCAACAATCGGAGATTCGGAACGCAACAACGGAACAGCCTGACGCATCATGTTTGAACCCATGAGTGCTCGGTTAGCATCATCATGCTCAAGAAAAGGGATCAACGCAGCAGCAATGGAAGCAATCTGTGAAGGAGCAACGTCCATCAGGTCTACTTTATCTGGTGGAATAACAGGAAAGTCCGCACCATAACGAGCTTTAACGGTACTACGGATAAACGAACCGTCATCTGCAAGCGGAGCATTACCTTGCGCTACCACTAAATCTTCTTCTTCTTCAGCTGTAAAATATTGAGTTCCGTTTTTAGAAAGATCTACTTTTGAGTCTTTAACTTTTCGGTACGGTGTAGCAATAAACCCTAAGTCACTAATTTTTGCATACACGCACAAAGATGAAATCAAACCAATGTTTGGTCCTTCCGGTGTTTCTATCGGACAAAGACGCCCATAGTGAGTATAATGAACGTCACGAACCTCAAAACCGGCTCGTTCACGTGAAAGCCCTCCTGGTCCCAGGGCAGAGAGACGACGTTTGTGAGTAACTTCTGCCAACGGATTCTGCTGATCCATAAACTGGGATAGAGCATTTGTACCAAAAAATGAATTAATAACTGAAGTAATACTCTTCGCATTAATTAAATCAATAGGAGTAAACACTTCATTATCACGCACATTCATCCGCTCACGGATGGTACGTGCCATACGAGCAAGACCTACTCCAAACTGATTGTATAACTGCTCTCCTACTGTTCGTACACGACGATTGCTCAAGTGGTCAATATCATCAACCTCTGCTTTTGAGTTTATAAGTTCAACTAAATATTTGATGATTTCAATAATATCTTCTTTAGTCAAGATTTTCACTTCGGGATCAATGTCGAGATTCAGCTTTCGATTAATCCGGAAGCGGCCTACATCGCCTAAATCATATCGTTTTTCTGAGAAGAAAAGATTATTGATAACTTCGCGAGCACTTGAATCATCTACCGGTTCAGCATTACGCAATTGGCGATAAATAAACAGAACTGCTTCTTTTTCAGAGTTGCTCGGGTCTTTTTGAAGTGTGTTAAATATTATGGCATAATCAGACTGATTAGCATCTTCTTTTTTATGCAACAAGATTGTCTGAGTGCCGGACTCTATAATTTCATCGATATGTTCAGCCTCCAATACTGTCTCACGATCAATAATAATTTCGTTCCGTTCTAATGAAACCACTTCTCCGGTGTCCTCATCTGCAAAGTCCTCTATCCAAGTTTTAAGCACGCGAGCGGCTAACTTTCGTCCAAGAGATTTTTTCAGATTGGTTTTATTAACTTTAACTTCTTCAGCTAAGTCAAAAATTTCAAGAATATCTTTGTCTGTTTCAAATCCGATGGCTCTCAACAAAGTAGTAACCGGTAATTTCTTCTTACGGTCAATGTATGCATACATTACATTATGAATATCTGTAGCAAACTCGATCCAAGATCCACGGAACGGGATAACTCGCGCAGAATAAAGTTTTGTACCGTTAGCATGTAAGCTCTGACCAAAGAAAACACCCGGCGAGCAGTGGAGCTGCGATACAATTACACGTTCTGCACCATTAATGACAAAGGTGCCCTTAGGCGTCATGTATGGGATAGGTCCAAGATACACGTCTTGAATTACTGTATCAAAATCCTCATGTTCAGGATCGGTACAATATAATTTCAGTTTGGCTTTCAGCGGAACACTGTAAGTCAATCCTCTTTCAAAACACTCTTCGATAGTATAACGGGGAGGGTCAATGAAATAATCTAAAAATTCAAGTACAAAATTGTTTCTTGTGTCGGTGATGGGAAAATTTTCAGTAAAAACTTTATATAATCCCTCTGTTTTTCTTTTTTCTGGGGCTGTGCCCATTTGAAAAAAGTCGTGGAAAGATTTCAATTGAACTTCCAAAAAATCAGGATATTCCATTTGATTTTTGATGGAAGCAAAATTTACTCTTTGATTGTTGATAGTTGAAGACATTGTCAAAGATAGTTAGGTTTTAGTGCAAAGAACTCAATATTTATTAGTAGTATAGACAGAAAAAGGTTTAGTATCCCATTCAAGATGGGAAACTAAACCGAACACCTGATTATCAGATATTTTTATTTAAGCTCAACTTCTGCTCCCGCTTCAGTTAATGCTTTCTGAAGACCTTCAGCTTCGTCCTTAGTTACATCTTCTTTAATTGCTGAAGGCGCTGCATCAACTAAATCTTTTGCTGCTTTCAAGCCAAGACCAGTCAATTCTTTTACTAATTTAACAACCTTCAGTTTAGACGGACCTGCTGCTTTTAATATCACGTCGAAAGATGTTTTTTCTTCAGCTGCATCTTCTCCACCAGCAGCTGCCGGACCTGCTGCTACAGCTACTGCTGCCGCTGCCGGTTCAATACCATATTCGTCTTTCAATATTTGTTTTAGCTCGTTAACTTCTTTTACTGTTAACTCTACCAATTCTTTTGCTATAGCTTTAATGTCTGCCATAATAATTTTGATTATTTTAAAATTTGTTTTTTGTTAATTAATTTTATCTTTCCGACAGTGTTTCTAATACACCGTGGATAGTGTTAGCACCCGATTGGAGTGCAGACATAACGTCATTAATCGGCGATAATAACATTCCGATAACTTCACCAATAAGCTCTTCTTTGCTCTTGATGTGAACCAACTCTTCCAACTTGTCGGCTCCAAAGTAGAAACCTTCTTCTACATAAGCCGCTTTAAGTATCGGTTTTTTTAATTTGCTTTTTGAGCTAAAAGCTTTAATAAGCCTTGCCGGTGAGTTGCCTGTTTCTGAAAGCATCAATGATGTTTCACCCTTCAGATAGTCATACAGTTGACTATAATCCACACCAGAGTTTTCGAAAGCTTTTTTAAGCAGTGTGTTTTTTACCACAAGAAGTTTCACTTTTTTATTGAAACATTGTCTTCTAAGTGCAGTAGTTTCAGCGGCATCAAGTCCGCCTATATCTGTCAAATAGATGTGTGGATATGCTTTAATTTCAGCCTCTAATTCTTTTACAAGTGTGCTTTTATCTTCCTTTTTCATACTTTTCTCCTTTTACTCTTCAATTGATTTTGGATCTACTTTAATTCCTGCACTCATCGTGCTTGAAAGATAAATGCTCTTTACATAATTACCTTTAGCGGTTGATGGTTTCAGCCTAATGATAGTAGTAAGAAATTCTTTTGCGTTCTCGGCAATTTGCTCTGCCGTAAAAGAAATTTTTCCTATTGAAGTGTGAATAATACCGTATTTATCAACCTTAAAGTCAATCTTACCTTGTTTCACTTCTTTAATTGCTGCCGCAATATCTTGGGTTACCGTTCCACTTTTTGGATTTGGCATAAGTCCTCTAGGGCCAAGAATACGTCCTAAAGGTCCTATTTTACCCATATTAGCGGGCTGTGTGATGATAACATCAACATCAGTCCATCCACCTTTGATTTTTTCTATATATTCATCAAGTCCAACATAGTCAGCACCTGCTTCTTTGGCAGCTGCCTCCTGGTCGGGGGTACATAATGCAAGAACCCGAATTTGTTTTCCCGTTCCGTGCGGTAATGACACCACACCCCGAACCATTTGATCGGCTTTACGGGGATCAACACCCAGACGCACATCAAGATCTACGGAAGCATCAAATTTTGTATTGGTTATCTCTTTTACCAATGCTGCTGCTTCTCGCAAAGAATAGGCTTTTCCTGCTTCAATTTTTTCTTGTGCCAACTTTTGTTTTTTTGTCAGTTTACTCATTCTAATTGAAGATTTAATTAATTATTACTTGGAAATTTGCCTTTGACAGTGATACCCATACTTCGTGCTGTGCCGGCCACCATTTTCATGGCAGATTCAACTTCAAAGCAGTTGAGATCTACCATTTTATCGGTTGCAATAGCTTTTACCTGCTCCCAAGTGACTTCAGCCACTTTTTTGCGGTTTGACTCTGCAGATCCACCTTTTATTTTTGAAGCTTCAAGTAGCTGTACGGCTACAGGTGGGGTTTTAACGATAAAATCAAATGATTTATCAGCATAGTACGTTATAATTACGGGTAGGATTTTTCCCGCTTTGTCTTGGGTTCTGGCATTAAATTGTTTGCAAAACTCCATAATATTGATACCTTTAGCACCTAATGCAGGTCCTACAGGTGGAGATGGGTTTGCCGCACCTCCTTTTATCTGTAATTTAATAAGTCCAGCAATCTTTTTTGCCATAATTTTTGTTTAAAATTGAAATTAAATTATAGAGCTGAGAATATCCGTAACAAAATATCCCTTACTCTTTTTCTACTTGCGTAAAGCTCAATTCGAGCGGATTTTTCCGACCGAAAATCATAACCATTACTTTCAGCTTTTTCTTTTCATTGTTTACTTCTTCGATGGCACCTCTGAATCCACTAAACGGACCATTGATTACCTTTACATTCTCACCAACATAGAAAGGCGTAAGCATTTCTTCTCCAGATTCTTGAAGTTCATCCACTGTTCCGAGAATCCGATTTATTTCGGACTGACGGATTGGTGTGGGCGTATTATCTTTTTCACCTAAAAAACCTAGTACATTGGGAATGTTGCGTAAACGATGTTGGATTTCACTGGAAAGGTTTGCTTCTATTAAGACGTAACCGGGAAGATAGCTTCTTTCTTTAATAACTTTCTTCCCCCCACGGACTGACATTACCTTTTCTGTCGGTATAAGCACTTGAGCAACATATTGACCAAGGTCAGTATTTTTGCACTCTATGTCAATATACTCCTTTACCTTGTTCTCTTTTCCACTAAAAGCACGCAGCACGTACCATTTGAAATTATCTGCTGTCTCACTCACTTTTTCTACCTCCAAAATAATTAATTAAATAATCCGTAAATAAACGTCATAATATTCCTAAACGAGAAGTCCATTAACCACACAATGAGTGCTATAATGATGGAAGCTATCAATACAACTACTGCACTGTTGGCCAGTTCGGTGCGTGTAGGCCACGAAACTTTATGAACCAGTTCGGTATATGACTCTTTGAAGCTGTTACCAACTTTTGTAAAAAAATTGTTTTTCATACACAAATAGAATTTGCACGGGTCGAGAGACTCGAACTCCCGACACCTGGTTTTGGAGACCAGTGCTCTGCCAACTGAGCTAGACCCGTATAAGCTCTATCAAACCTCTTTATTAGAAAGGTCTAATATGAGCTCTTTATAATAAAAGTTAAATCAAAAACGTCTCCTCTCGAGGAGATTTTAAAAGCTTGATTTTATAATAAAGCTGTAATCTGACCAGAACCTACAGTGCGTCCTCCTTCACGAATAGCAAAACGAAGACCTTCAGAGCAAGCTACAGGATAAATCAATTTTACTTCGATTTCCAAGTTGTCGCCCGGGAGCACCATTTCTGTTCCTTCCGGAAGAGTGATTTCACCGGTTACGTCCAAGGTACGAATGTAGAACTGAGGACGATATTTATTGTGGAATGGAGTGTGACGTCCACCTTCTTCTTTTTTAAGAATATAAACAGAAGCTTTGAAGTGATCGTGAGGTTTTACTGAACCAGGTTTAGCTATAACCATACCACGTTTGATTTCGTCTTTTTCAATACCACGAAGCAACAGACCTACGTTGTCACCTGCTTCACCTCTATCAAGAATCTTACGGAACATTTCTACTCCTGTTACAACAGATTTTCTTCCTTCTGCGCCAAGACCGATAATTTGTACTTCATCACCTGTGTTAATAACACCAGTTTCAATACGACCTGTCGCAACGGTTCCACGACCTGTAATGGAGAATATGTCTTCTATCGGCATTAAGAATGGTTTGTCAACAGCACGTGGAGGTAGTTCAATCCAAGTGTCAACAGCTTCCATTAGTTCCATGATTTTTTCTTCCCACTCTGGCACTCCGTTCAATGCACCCAAAGCAGAACCACGAATAATCGGGGTGTTATCTGCATCGAAATCATAGAATTCAAGCAGTTCATGCATTTCCATTTCCACAAGTTCAAGCATTTCTTCGTCGTCTACCAAATCACATTTATTCATGAAAACTACCAAGCGAGGTACGTTTACCTGACGAGCTAAGAGAATGTGTTCACGTGTTTGAGGCATAGGACCATCAGTAGCAGCTACTACGATAATAGCTCCGTCCATTTGAGCAGCACCGGTAACCATGTTTTTAACATAGTCGGCGTGACCCGGACAGTCAACGTGTGCATAGTGACGATTTTCTGTTTGGTATTCAACGTGTGATGTGTTGATAGTAATACCTCTTTCTTTTTCTTCAGGTGCGTTATCGATGGAATCAAACGATTTCGTTTCCGAAAGCCCTCTGTTACCTAAAACAGTAGTAATTGCAGCGGTCAAAGTAGTTTTGCCGTGGTCAACGTGTCCAATTGTTCCAACGTTTACGTGCGGTTTCGACCTGTCAAATTTTTCTTTTGCCATAACTCAAAGATTATTTTTAATAAATTAGTAATTTGTATATTTTTCAATTCAGTTAAGAACTTTTTTTGTTCGTTTTTTGAATGAGCTGTTGATGGGATTTGAACCCATGGCCTCTTCCTTACCAAGGAAGTGCTCTACCCCTGAGCTACAACAGCGTGAGAAAATATAAGATTTAAGATTGGCTCTCAAAAACTATCTTTCTATAACTTACCAATCTGTTTTTTAACTTTCTCTTTGTTGTATCAGTCATACGCTTATGACCAATTCGCTCTTAGAGCGGGAGACGGGGCTCAAACCCGCGACCCTCAGCTTGGAAGGCTAATGCTCTATCAACTGAGCTACTCCCGCAAAAAAATCGGAAAGTAGAAGTATAAAAATAGAATTTTGATTATTCTTAATTTCAAAACTCTTATTATACTTCTAATCTCAAATTTTGTGGGCAGTGAAGGATTCGAACCTCCGAAGTCGAAAGACAGCTGAGTTACAGTCAGCCCCAGTTGGCCACTTTGGTAACTGCCCTTTTCAGTTCAACTGAATTATTATCAATATATCAATAAATAATCAAGTATAAAGTGAGCCTCTTGTCGGATTCGAACCAACGACCCCGAGATTACAAATCACGTGCTCTGGCCAACTGAGCTAAAGAGGCAACTATTATTCAATAAATGCTTAATTTTATTTCAACACATTTTCTGAAAAACTTCAGATTTATCTGATTAGAATAACTAAAAAAAGCATTATTTCAAAACTTTATCCCTAAAAAACTTTGCCTTATGATGCTATATTTGATAAATTAAGGCTCTTCCGCAAATCTCCCAAAAACATCAATACTCTAATAACCAGAACTTTGAAGGGATAAAAAGCCGCTCAAATTCACTTGTTCAAACGGCTTGCAAAAATACTAAATTATTTTGATATACAAAACTAATTACTCAAATTTTTATTTTTTAGCTGATTTCTTTTTGTATTTGAGCACTTGCTTTTCGATTGCTGTCAATCCCAAATCTATTGCTTCTTCAAAAGTATCGCAAGTTTTGGAGGCAAAAAATTCTACACCCGGTGCTGTAGCTTTTATCTCAGCCTGCTTATTGGAAACAGTTTCGGGTTTAACCACCTTTAAATACATGTTCATAGTCATAATGTCATCAAAAATTCTTTCACGTTTTTTTATTTTTTTGTTAATATATGCTTCTAATTTTTCAGTAGCATCAAAATTAACTGATTGAATGAGTAGTTTCATGGCTGACCTCCTTTTTTTATTGCTCTGGGATGAGCTTGTTTGTAAATTTTATTTAATTCACTAAAACTAACGTGCGTGTAAATCTGCGTAGCGGCAAGACTACTATGACCAAGCAGTTCTTTCACTGCGTTAATATCAGCACCGTTATTTAATAGCGTTGTTGCAAAAGTATGGCGAAGTGTGTGAGGGCTTTGCTTGTGAAGTGTACTTACAGCCGACATTTTATCACGTACAATATTGTATATGGCTTTGCTGTACATACCTTCTCCACTATTTCTCGTAAACAGATAATCGGAAACACGTTCAACATTCAAATCTCGAATGTTCTGATACGCTTTTAGTTCTTCGCACAGGTTTTTCCCCAAGGGGATAATTCTTTCCTTGTTCCGTTTTCCTAAAACTTTCAATTTACGTTCCGAAAAATCAACATCATTATCTTTCAGTGAGACCAATTCAGATACCCGTAAACCTGTCTGATAAAGCATATTAATTATCATCCTATCCCTTATTTCTTCAAAATTTTCCGCATTATTGACATCATCAGATAAAACGGCTTCCATCTCGTTTTTTTTATAAAACGCAGGAAGCGGTTTATTTGTTTTAGGAAGAATGATTTTTTTTGTGGGATTTTTATCCGTAATGCCTTGTAATAACAAAAAGCGCCAAAATGATTTCAATGTAGAAATTTTTCGAGAGATTGTTCGTGAAGAATTTTTTTTATCCAGTAGATTTAGAATCCACTGTTGAATAACTCGTGGTGATATAGAATTGGGATTAAACTCATCAGGGCTGATTTCTAAAAACTTGCAGAATTGCAAAAGGTCGGTATGATATGACAAAACAGTATGAGACGAATAATTCTTCTCATACTGCATATATTGTAGAAATTGGTTAATCATGCCTGACAATTTGATGTAGAATATCTACAACGAAAGTAAAAAAAATATGCCAGAAAACCAACTTTTTGAATAAAAACTTAATTATTCTTCGTTTCTTTTAAGTTGTTCTATATAAATAGCGTGTTGTTTTTGTTTACGCTTAAGAACTGAAGGCTTATCAAACTGCTGACGACGACGTATTTCTTTTACTACGCCAGTTCTTTCAAATTTACGCTTGAATCTCTTCAAAGCTCTCTCGATGTTTTCACCTTTTTTTACAGGAACAATGATCATAAATTGATTTGTTTTATATTTTAGTTAATTTTTTTAATTCTACTTCTTCTAATTTTTTTCGGACTGCAAAGATAGACATTTTATTTTAGTTAGCAAAAAATATTATATCTTTACTGATACTAATTCAATTGTGTAAGTTCAATTAGTAAATGAAGACTTGTTTTTCAAAAACTCTGATACATTCCGCTCTATCCTTTCAGCGATGTTTTTACCTTCAGCTCTTTCAAATTGATTTCCAGTAATGTTTTCAAAAAGTTCGATGTAGCGATTGCTGATTCCTTGAACAATTTCTTCGGTCATTTCCGGAACCTGTTGTCCTTCTTTCCCTTGAAAACCGTTTTCCATCAACCATTCTCGCACGAATTCCTTAGAAAGTTGTTTCTGCGGTTCGCCTTTTGCAAAACGTTCTTCGTAACCGTCGGCATAAAAATAGCGTGAACTATCAGGTGTATGGATTTCGTCCATCAGGTAAATTTTGCCATCGCGTTTCCCGAACTCATATTTGGTATCCACGAGAATCAAACCACGTTTGGCAGCCATTTCTGTACCGCGTTGGAAAAGCTCCAGCGTATATTTTTCCAAGAGCTCGTATTCTTCCGGCGTGGCAAGACCTTGTTTCAGAATTTCTTCTTTGGATATATCTTCATCGTGAAGTCCTTGTTCTGCTTTAGTTGTGGGTGTAATGATAGGTACTGAAAATTTCTCGTTTTCACGCATTCCGTCTGGTATTTTCACACCGCAAATTTCACGAACGCCGTTTTTATATGCTCGCCAAGCGCTTCCACACAGATATCCGCGTACAATCATTTCTATTGGAAATCCTTCACAACGCAATCCCACAGTAACCATAGGATCAGGTGATGCTAGTTTCCAGTTCGGAACGATATCGGCAGTAGCATCCAGAAATTGTGCTGCTATCTGATTAAGTATCTGCCCTTTGTAGGGAATTCCTTTTGGCAGCACTACGTCGAATGCCGAAATACGGTCGGTTACAACCATCACGAGTAAGTCGTTTTTTACAGTATAAACATCACGGACTTTGCCATGATACACATCTGTTTGTCCTTCAAAATGGAAATCGGTTTTTGTTAATGCGTTCATAATATTTTTGATATAGAATATTTTCTGTTTTTGCTTTTCTCTCTCTTTTAATTATTTTTTTTCATCTTCCACATTTTCAACATCTTCTTATTTCCTTTCATAAGCTTCTACAATTCGCTTTACCAATCTATGGCGGACAATATCACCTTTATTAAATTCTATTTTTGAAATTCCTTTCACGTTTTTCAGCACTTCCAAAGCGTCAATCAATCCTGATTTCTGTCGTATCGGTAAGTCTATCTGGGTTATATCACCGGTAATTATCATTTTGGTATTCAAGCCCATACGGGTAAGAAACATTTTGATTTGTGCCGGCGTAGAGTTTTGTGCTTCATCCAAAATCACCACCGCGTCGCTCAACGTACGTCCGCGCATAAACGCCAACGGTGCAATCTGGATAGTGCCATTTTCCATATAATCTCTCAATTTGGCATTGGGTAGCATATCTTGCAAAGCATCGTAAAGTGGCTGCAGGTACGGGTCAATTTTTTCTTTCATATCGCCAGGTAAAAAGCCGAGCTTCTCACCTGCTTCCACAGCAGGGCGGCTAAGAATAATTTTCCTTTTCTCCCTATTTTTTAAAGCTCTAACAGCCAAGGCAATGGCGGTGTATGTTTTTCCTGAACCGGCAGGACCAATGGCAAATAGCAAATCGTTGGTTTCAAATTCTTTAACGAGTTTCTGTTGATTTTTGGTGCGTGCTATAATTGATTTTCCATTCACACCATGCAATATCAAATCATCATGGGTTATTTCCGTTGGCTGATTTCCTTTGACAATTTCGATGATATTCTCATGCGAAAGGGTGTTGTTGTTCAACGCAAAAAGCTCAATTCGCCCAAGAATCTTCTTGAAGGCATTCACTTCAGCATCAGTGCCGTAAATTTTTATCAGATGCCCACGAGCTACAATACGGATGTTCGGATGTAAATTTTTCAGCAATAGGATATTACTGTTATTTACTCCGTAAAATATCGTGATGTCCGTGTGTTCGGAAAGGGAAAAGACAGCAGCATCCCTACCCTCTCCAAATGTAGGGTTTTCCTGGATACTATTATTGCTTTTTTTATTCATAAACATTAAAGCATCCCTTTCGGGAAGGTCTTTCTAATATCCAAAAAGTGGATATTTTGTCATCGTTTTATTCACTCGTTCTTTTACCGAATTGATAATTTCTCCATTTTTTACATTGGAAAGCACAGTTTCAATCATTTCAGCAATTTCTTCCATCAGCGGTTCTTTGGCTCCGCGGGTAGTTATCGCGGGGGTTCCTAAGCGAATTCCCGAAGTTTGGAATGCGGAACGACTGTCGAACGGCACCATGTTTTTATTTACCGTGATATCGGCTTCTCCTAAAGCACGCTCAGCAATCTTTCCGGTTAAATCGGGATATTTTGAGCGCAAATCAATCAGTATTAAATGGTTATCTGTTCCTTCCGAGATAATTTTGAAACCTCGTTTAACCAATGCATCAGCAAGCGCAGCAGCGTTTTTCTTTACTTGAAGTTGATAAGTTTTGTATTCGGGCTGTAAACATTCATAAAAAGCAACCGCCTTGGCAGCGATTACATGTTCCAGTGGGCCACCTTGTACACCAGGGAAAACTGCACTGTCAAGCAATGCAGACATCATTTTTATTTCACCTTTAGAAGTAGTTTTACCCCAAGGATTTGGGAAATCTTTACCCATCAGAATAATTCCTCCACGCGGTCCCCGAAGAGTTTTATGCGTGGTAGAAGTAACGATGTGCGCATATTTCACGGGATTTTCAAGTAATCCTGCTGCAATCAATCCTGCCGGATGAGCCATATCCACCATAAAAATCGCCCCAATTTCATCAGCGATGGCGCGCATCCGTTTGTAATCCCATTCACGAGAATAGGCAGAGCCACCGCCAATAATCAGTTTCGGGCGTTCACGACGAGCCACTTCTTCCATTTGGTCGTAATCAACCAGTCCGGTATCTTCTTTCACGTTATATTCCAAGGCTTGATATAAAATTCCGGAACTATTTACCGGCGAACCGTGTGAAAGATGTCCGCCGTGTGCCAAATTTAAGCCAAGAAACTTATCCCCGGGATTTAGGCAAGCGAAGAAAACCGCCATATTTGCCTGAGCGCCGGAATGTGGTTGCACGTTTGCCCATTCTGCACCGAATATTTTCTTAACACGGTCAATGGCAAGCTGTTCACTTTCATCTACTATTTCACACCCACCGTAATATCGTTTACCGGGATAGCCTTCGGCGTATTTATTAGTTAAAACAGAACCCATAGCTTCCATCACTTGGTCACTCACAAAGTTTTCTGAAGCAATCAGTTCGATACCTTTTGTTTGACGCTCTTTTTCGCGTCGGATAATGTCAAAAATTTGCGTGTCGTGTTTCATAAAATTATTCAAAACCCCTTTTGTGGGATTTTCAAAGGATTATTATAATAATATGTTTATAATTAAATTTATTTTTAATGTTATTCTTTTCACTTTTCCCAATCTGGAATTAAAGTTATCATTACTATTTCTTCTTTAAAGACCACCCAAATTTTCCGATCTCTTCCCCAAGCTTATAATAACGTCCATGAGAGTTAGTAATGAGATTGGCTTTTTGAAAATCAAATATACCTGATTCTTTATCAATGTATTGTGCGTTAGCTTGTATATTAACCACTTCAGCAATAAACATATCGTGTGAACCCAGTGAGATGATTTCTTTAACTTTACACTCTATGCACAACGGTGACTCCATAATGATCGGAGCATCAACCATTTTACCTTTTTGGTGGGTGAGTTTCATCTCTTTGAATTTGTTAAAATCTTTACCACTTTTCACACCACACCAGTCAGTAGCTTCTGCTAAATCTTCATTTGACAGGTTTATAACAAATTCTTTTGTTCTTTTTATGATTTCATAAGAATGTCTTTCGGGACGTATGGAGATATAGCACATTGGCGGGTTTGAACAAATTGTACCAACCCAACTTACCGTAATGATATTGTAATCATCTTCATTTTCTCCACATGAAATCATCACAGCGGGAAGCGGATAAAGCATTGTACGAGGCTTCCATGAAACGTGTGAGCTGTTTTCAAGAATGGGTTTAAATTTTTCTTCTAACTTGTTTTTGTCTTTTTCTTGCATTTGCTATATCTGTTTTACTTGATTTTTACTTCTTCCAATTTTGCTTCTTTTTCACAATAGTGACATTTCAACAAAACTACATCACGCTCTTCTTGCACGATAAAATGCGTTGTAACAGGCTGATGGTTAGTAATACAAGCCGGATTAGGGCAAGTTACAATTTCTTTCACTTCGTCGGGTAATTTAAGAGGTCTTTTCTCGACAACTTCAAAGTTTTTAATGATATTTATTTTTGCATTCGGTGCGATAAGCGTAATGCGGTTAATTTCACTATCTTCAAAAAACTTTTCGGAAACCTTAATAATTGCTTTACGCCCCATACGCTTGCTTTCCAAGTTGGTGCCAAATGTAATCATATTATCACAATTCTGTAATTTGAGCAAAGTAATCACCTTAAAAAGCTTTTTTGGCGGGATGTGGTCTATTACCGTGCCTTCTTTCAATGCTGCTACTTGTAGTTTTTTCATAATTCAAATTTATTTTATCCCCAACACTTTAGTTACAATTGCTTGACGCACGTACATTCCGTTTTGTGCTTGCTGAAAGTAGTAGGCTTTTGGATTGTTGTCCACGTCCGGATGTATCTCGTTTACACGGGGAAGCGGATGCAGTATTTTCAAATTAGGTTTGCTGTTGCGTAACATGTTGTTTTTAAGGGTGTAAGTGTTTTTAACCCGTTCAAACTCAAGCATATCCAAAAATCGTTCTTTCTGAACCCGTGTGATGTAAAGGATGTCGGCATCGTCAAAGTTTCCCGCAAGCTCCGTAGTCTCTTCAAAAGGAATTTTGTTTTTCTTGCAAAACAGCTTGTATTCATCCGGCATTTTTAGCTCATCGGGCGCTATAAAACGGAAGCAGGGATTGAAGTGCGACATAGCCATAATGAGCGAGTGCACCGTGCGTCCATATTTTAAGTCGCCCACCAAACAGATTTTCAGGTTTTCAAGCGTACCCTGTGTTTTTAAGATGGAATATAGGTCGAGCAACGTCTGTGAAGGGTGCTGATTAGCTCCGTCACCGGCATTAATAATCGGGACGGGCGAAATTTCAGATGCATAGCGAGCAGACCCTTCCAATGGATGGCGCATGACAATGGCATCGGCATAATTGGCAACCATACGGATGGTGTCATGTAATGTTTCGCCTTTTACCGAACTACTCGTCATCGCATCTGAAAAACCAATTATCCGGCCTCTGAGCCGGTTCACTGCCGTTTCAAAACTAAGCCGAGTACGGGTAGAAGGCTCAAAAAACAGTGTTGCAATGATTTTTCCTGCCAATATTTTTTGATTAGGACTGGCTTCAAATTCAGTTGCCAGATGCAAAATTTCCAAGATTTCGTCTTTTGAGTAATCTGTAATGGATACTAAACTGCGGTTTTTCATAGGAAAGTTTTTGGTTTTGTTCGAAAATTATTATCTGAAGACCAACATACTCCCTTCGAATAAGCCGGTTTCAAAATTTTTAAGGGTATTTTTTCCATACAACCTGATTGCATGCCGTAAACGAAATAATGATATGGATTGATGTTAGTACTCATAGATGCTCGTACTTATATAGGTGCAAAGATACGTGATTTTTTTGACAAAAGTTGAAAGTATTAAGTTTATGTAAATTTATTTTCATTTACACTTACATTAACTCTACAATTGCAAAAAATAAATCTAAATTTTTGTATATATCATTTTTTATTTTACCTTTGCAGTCGCTTTAGGATAAAAGCAATTTCAAGGAGGGATGGCAGAGTGGTTGATCGCGGCGGTCTTGAAAACCGTTGAAGTGAGAGCTTCCGGGGGTTCGAATCCCTCTCCCTCCGCAATAAATAAATACTCAAGTTTCGAATTAATATTCCAATAGTCAAATTATTTGCAAAAAACACCGTAAATATCAAACATTTACGGTTTTTTTATAACTTTACAGATCTCGGTGAAAGTGGTTAGTATTTTATATACATCCACTTAACCAAACAACAAGCTATAATAATTCATGAAAAAAACAATTCTTATCGGTGTATCCGGAGGGATAGCTTGCTATAAAGCCATAGAGGTAGTTAATCAACTAAAGAAAGAGGGTTATAACGTGGAGGTTATCATGACACGCGCTGCGCAAGAATTTATTGCGCCACTCACGTTTAAAACCATGTCACACAATCCCGTAATAACGGATATGTTTGATCCGGTACGCGAATGGGACACTAAGCACATTGATCTTGCAAAAGCAGCTGATGTTTTTGTAATTGTTCCTGCCACCGCCAATATCATTGGTAAAATAGCCAACGGCATAGCTGACGATATGCTCACCACCACCGTAATGGCAGCACGTAGCCCTGTGCTTATCTTTCCGGCTATGAATACGTTTATGTATGAAAATACGATTCTTCAAGAAAACATTGAAAAACTGAAAAAGCACGGGTACCATGTGTACGGAACGGCTAAAGGTGAACTTGCATGTGGAGATATTGGTACAGGAAAGTTGTTGGATTGGCAAGAAATCGTGAAAGAAATAAAGACATTTCTTTGAGTGAAAAACAAAGTGATAAAAACAAGATAAACAATATGAAAGAACAAAAAATCCGCAATTTGCGGATTTTTTTATGTGTTTTTGTCTTTATGTTTTCCGTTTCTGATTTACAGTATCAACATTGCGTCCCCATACACTCCAAATCTATATTTTTCCTTAATAGCCACACTATAAGCATGCATTACGTTTTCATAGCCGCCAAATGCAGCTGCCAACATAAGAAATATAGAATATGGCATATGAAAATTAGTGACCAGTGCATTGGCTACCGTAAATTCATAAGTGGGAAAAATAAATTTATTAGTCCAACCTTCAAACGATTTGATTTTCCCTTCAGTTCCCACCACAGTTTCGAGCGCACGCATCACAGTAGCTCCTACCGCACATATATTACTTGCACGGTCTTTAGCACGATTTATCTCTTTTGCTGTTTGTGGTGTAACTTCCATTTGCTCTGAGTCCATCTTATGTTTAGTAAGGTCTTCCACCTCAATCTTTCGGAAATTGCCTAAACTCATATGGGATGTGATAAAAGAAGTTTCTATCCCTTTTATTTCCATTCGTTTAAACAACTCTCGGCTAAAATGCAGTCCTGCTCCCGGAGCTGAGACAGCACCCTCTTTCTCTGCAAAAATTGTTTGAAATCTTTTTTTATCATTCGATTCCACACGTCTATTAATAGTCCTTGGTAATGGAGTCTGCCCTAAACTATAAAGGTCTTTCTTAAAACTTTCGTGATCACCATCATACAAAAATCGGAGTGTACGACCACGTGAAGTAGTATTGTCAATCACTTCGGCTACTACCCTATCATCTTCACCGAAAAAGAGTTTATTCCCAATGCGAATTTTCCGTGCAGGCTCTACCATGACATCCCAAAGCCTTGACTCTGTGTTGAGTTCTCTCAATAGGAAAACTTCAATTTGGGCTCCTGTCTTTTCTTTATGCCCATACAAACGTGCAGGAAATACTTTTGTGTTATTAAAAACAAACAAATCATTTTCATCAAAAAAGTTAATGACATCTTTGAATACATGATGTTCTATTTTTCCATTTTTCCTGTTTAGCAACATCAATCGTGACTCATCCCTAAAATTAGTTGGATATTGTGCAATTAAGTCTTCGGGTAGTTTAAATTTAAATTGCGATAATTTCATATTTATTTTATACCTATTTTAATTTTATTTTTATTTATCAAAACTATACAGTAAATCGTCAATCTTCTGACATTTATCCAGCGTTATCTCACCAATTCTCGTCCTTTTAAGAGCTGTAAGGTGTGCTCCACTGTTAAGAGCTTCACCGATGTCTCGTGCCAAAGCTCGGATATACGTACCTTTGCTACAAACAACCCGGATTATCAACTCCGGTAGTGAGAATTTTAAAACCTCGATTTCATCTACAACCAACAACTTTGGTTTTAGTTCAATTTTTTGTCCTTCACGAGCATAATCGTAGGCTCTTTTGCCAGCAACCTTCACAGCCGAATAAATCGGTGGCACCTGCCAAATCTCACCTTTAAACGTTGGAATTATCTGATCAATCAGCTCTCGCGTAATATGTTCGGTTGGATATTCGGCGTCAATTTCTGTCTCTAAATCAAATGACGGTGTTGTGGCACCCAGCTTCAAAGTTGCAATGTATTCCTTTTCTTGATATTGAAACTCATCAATCCGCTTGGTTGCTTTCCCTGTGCAAATAATCATCACGCCGGTAGCCAACGGATCAAGTGTACCTGCATGCCCTACTTTTAACTTTTTTATATTTAATGTACGGATAAGTTTCCACCTAATTTTATTGACCAAATCAAATGAAGTCCAGTTAAGCGGTTTATCTACGTACAATATCGCACCTTCTAAAAAATCCACTTCAAAAAATTAAACCACTTCTAAATTGTATCCTAAAATCATCAATAAAATAATGGCCAGTCCGGCTAAAATACGGTAATATCCGAACGCTTTAAAGCCGTATTTTGTTAAAAAACTAATAAAAAATTTGATTGCTGCCATGGCCACTACAAATGCTACAAGATTTCCAACCAGCAACGTGTTGATGTTTTCTGAAAGCATCAGGCGGGTGGCATCATTTTTTAGCAAACCGAGTAGTTTGTACCCCGAGGCTGCTGCCATTGTCGGAACAGCCAGGAAAAATGAAAATTCAGCGGCTGTTTTCCGGCTGAAATCTTGTGCCATTCCTCCCACTATCGTTGCCATAGAACGTGAAACGCCCGGAATCATAGCGACACATTGAGCAAGTCCAATTTTCAAAGCATGCCCATAGGTCATCTCCGGTTCAGGTCTTTCCGGATGAACAAACCATTTGTCCACAAAGAGCATGAAAACACCTCCCAAAACAAGCATAATGGCTACAACCCATACATTTTCCAACAAACTGTCAATAAAATCTCCTGCCAAAAAGCCAATAACGGCAGCAGGCAGAAATGCCACCAACAGCTTCCAGTAAAAATCCAAAGATTGAAAAAAACGCTTCCAATACAAAATCAATACAGACAGAATGGCTCCAAACTGAATGATTACAGTAAAAGCTTTTACAAATTCATCACTTTTAACGCCCAGAAATCCTTGAGTTAATATCATGTGACCTGTTGATGATACAGGTAAAAACTCGGTCAGTCCTTCAACAATTGCAATAATAATTGCTTCAACAATGCTCATTCTTCACGTCTTGATTTAGGTTTGTAAAGGATTGCAAAAATCATAAACAGAAAACCGGCGAAAGAGACCATCGGTCCCACAACGATACGGCGTGTACTGAATATATCGGGATTAAATTCCACACCTGAGGGTTTCCCACCCATCAATAAAAATCCAATGACGATTATCACAAGCGAAACCGCTATTAAAATATAATTTATTTTGGAAATAACAAACTTCTTTTCTTCCATAACTTATTTAATTTAGTTGATTAGCCTAGCTAAAATAGTTTAGATAATTTGGATTTAATTTCTACTCTATTATCAATATTAACACAAGAATTTCGGTCCCCTTTGATGGCTGAAGGTTTTCTCAATCACGCAAAATACATATCATCCGTACACATTCGGATATACTTGCCTACAGCAAAATAGGATGAAATTGCTGTTAAAATAATTCCGGAAATCAATACGATGCCGGCAATAACAAGTGCTGTTTCTTTTGTAATGAAAACAGTTTCTAATCCAAATTTATATTTCATATAGAAAACCAAACCACTCAATAATAGCATCGCTAGTACCGCAGCAATAACTCCACTAAAAATACTTTGCTTGATATACGGTTTTCGAATAAACCAACTTTTGGCTCCTACAAGCTTCATCGTGTTAATAATGAATCGATTGGAGTAAGTCCGAAGACGCACCGTATTATTAATCAAAGCAAAAGAAATCAACATCAAAATAGAAGTCAATCCGACAAGGATATAGCTGATTTTACGAATATTCTCATTCACCATAGCAATCATATCCCTCTGATATACAACTTTATGTATATTCTCATACCTACTCAATTGTTGCTCAATTTTTGCTACGCTGTCAGGATGTGCATAACTGGCGTTTAGCTTTACTTCCAATGAAGCAAAAAGTGGATTCCATCCCAAAAATTCGGCAGGATCTTCTCCCAATGCATCTACATGGTCTTGTAATGCCTGTTCTTTGGTAATATATTGAGCTGATTTTGCAAAAGGCGACTTCTCAATAAACTCCTTTATACCCGAAATCTGCTGTGCGGTAGCCTCATCTTTTATAACTACTGAAAGAGTCAAATTTTCTCTCAACTCTCGGCTCATATCTCGTGTCAGAAAAAGAATCAAAGCCAACAGTCCTACTAAAAACAAAACCATTGACATACTGACAGTTGCGGTTGCTCCGGCATTTCTTACTAAACGTCTTTTCCTTTTATACTTCTTTTTTGACATAAACACTTTTTAAATTAGTTAGTTTTCACAATATACTTTCTTTTTCTAAAAGCAAAATACATATATCCGACAATGCCCAGCAACAACAAAATAGAACAAATTAAGGCTAATGTATTGCCTATTCTATAAGAATCCGGGTCAAAACGGAATTCTAAGTCATACGTTCCGGCTTTTAACGACATCCCCCTTAACAAATAATTTACACGGGTGTAAGGCACTTCATTTCCGTCAATAGTTGCTTTCCATCCCTTGTCGTAAAAAATCTCTGAAAATACAGCTACTTGATTACTTTTTGCATCAACGCTGTAAATCAGATGGTTGGGTTTATATGACTTCAACGCTATCGTACTAACTGAATCTGGCGTAAGAGTTGCAGGAAGATTAGAAGCCAGCGATTTATCAATCACCAATTCTCGCTTGGTATCTATTTCACCCAGCAACTTCATTTCTTCATTGGCATCAGCCGCTACTCGAATGTTCTCCACAAACCAAGCATTACCATTATTATATGGATTAACAAGTGGCGGTGCTTCTTTGTTGTAAATTATATATTTTAAATTCAACATATTTAGTACACCAAGCGAATCAAGCGTTGGTAATATGGATTCAGGAGTAGTTGCTTTGCCAAAAGCGTCAAACAGTTTGCCTATTTCTCCTTCCAACTGCATATTTATCAATTCTTGGTAGCGACGAAGTTTGGCGGCATGATACCCCCCAATGTTTTTGTGGAAATAAGATGGTGTTGCATCGTTGAATAAATTGACCGTTGCATCCAAAACACGGTACTGAGTCTTATCTTGAAGTACCATTTTATCAGCTGGAGTCATTTGTACAAGCTGTTTCGGGCGTTTGGCAGTAAAATTATCATCGTTCAAATAACGTTTTGCAACCGGAAACATATCCAACAATATAAAAAATCCAAGCAACGCAATGGAAACATTTTTCTTTAAATACCCTTTCAGATAGGTCCAAAGTATCAATCCCCCCAACACTATAAATGCCAATGAACGAAAAGCATCCGAACGGAGCATCGCTTTTCTATCCTGTGGAAGAGTTTCTCTTAAAAATGAAAAATCACCCTGAAACTGAGTGTCTTGCGGTGAAACAAAATTACCTGCCAGCGATGGAATTAACACAAATAGCAAGGTTATTCCGCCCGTAATACCAACACTTATCAAAAGTGGTTTTATCAGTTTTTCTTTACTGATGTTGCCTTCGTAAATTTCTTTCATAGCTAAAAATGCCAGTAATGCCACCGCAAATCCTGCTGCAACCAACGTCATAGATACGGTTCGAAATTTATTGTAGAGCGGCACATGGTCTATAAAAAAATCGGTTAAAGGCATGAAGTTTTTCCCCCAAGAAAGCATTAACGTGAGAATAATTACCGGAATAAGCCACCATTTTGTTCGCCTGTCAACAATAAACAAGCTTAGAACAAACAAGAAAATCACAATAGCACCTAAGTAAACTGGTCCGGATGTGCCGGGTTGGTTTCCCCAATAAAGTGGCATTTGACTGATAATTTCTTTGGTTTGACTATTAGGTACGCCTAAATTTTTTAGATGTTGAGCTGTCTTACTTTTCATCCCCAATTTTCCTACACTTGCCCCGCCGTAGAAATCAGGAATTAGCAAGGTCATCGTCTCTCCTATTCCGTAACTCCACTGCGTGATATAATCCTTGCTAAGCCCTTGCTGCGAACTCTGCGTATCAATGGTGAGTCCGTTTGATTTACCCCGCATGGTATATTGACTGTATTCGTAAGTGGTTAAAAGCGAAGTAGCGTTCATCCCAATCGCAATTATTGCCGCAACAAGCAATATGCCCACCGATTTCAAAAACGATGCGATTTCTTTATCCTTCACGCTGTAAATAAATTCTACCACAGCAAAAAATATCACAATAATCAGCGTCTAATAAAGTATCTGGATGTGATTGGCACGAATGGCAAGACTTAAAAAGAATGCGGTTAGTACTCCACCTAATATTTTTTTCTGCCTAAAAGCTAAATGGACAGCTCCAATCAACGGAGCCATATATGCAATGGTTATTGCTTTTGAATTATGTCCGGCAGCAATAATGATAAAATTATAAGATGCAAACGTAAATCCAATAGAGCCGACCAGTGCCTGCCAAGGTTTCATACCAAATGCGAGAAGCAAAATATAAAAGCAGATAAGGTACAACACCACGTTATATACCGGACGGGGGAAAGTCTTTATCAACGCTATTTCCACATATTGCAGCAGATTATTAGGTTGCTTCATTGAAATCTGATAGTTAGGCATTCCTCCGAACATTGAGTTTGTCCAAAGTGTCACATCGTCATGCGTTTCATTGTACTGAATAGTTTCCTGAGCCATGCTGCGCCAGCTATCAGTATCAGGCGCTACCAGTTCTTTCCCCTCAATGACGGGCACAAAACAAATAAATGCTATAACAATAAAAAGTAGAAGTGCGGTTAAATGTGGAACGAAAGAACGAAAATTTACAGTATTTATACCCATGATTTACAGTTTCAAAAGCAGATTACGGCAAAATTGGTACAAAAGTACTACATTTTTACCTGTTTTGCACTGTTTCTGTAAATTATTTTTCAGTTAATTAACGGAAATCCTTTTCGAAGGCTGGAATTATTCGACTTAAATCAAAAAAGAAAGGGAATTCATTATTCATGAAACCCCTTAATCTTTTTTATTCAAAATTCCCGTTTTAATAAGGATTTGCAACTTATTTTTTAGAAGCTGCAATAGATACTTTACGGAATTCTTTCAACGATTTTTCCAATTCTAATGAAACTTTGCGGGCACGAGCGCCTGCAGCTTTGTTACCTTTTTCTACTTGAAGAGTCGCATTTTCTTTGAAAACTGCAAATTCTTGATTGATTCTGTCAACTAATTCTTTCATAAAACTTGTAATTTTATTAATGGTTATGTGATAATAGAAATAATTTCG
>JAAYSS010000095.1 GCA_012518275.1 Bacteroidales bacterium | reverse complement strand
CTCGGTAAAAAGGGGCACAAAGTTCCTGAAAACCCAAACTTTAAGCTATCCGATGAGGAATATCTTTTGCTTGCAAAAGAGTTTAATAAGGATATGGCTATAAAGTTAGAATCGGAGCGATTGAGCCAAGAAAGGTTGTCAAAAGGGAAGACAGAAACAATTGCCATAGAAGGTTATCAGAAAGAAGCACCCGCTAAAAAAGATGAGGTAATTCGTGCAACTGTTTCCGAAGATTTACGCCCACAAATTACAGAAGTAGGACATATTGACTTAGATAAACCCATAGAAAAAGAGATAACTAAAACAGAGGAACTCCCTTTGGAAGAGCAGAAAGAAGAAGAAATAGTAGTAGAAACACCAAAAATTGAAAAGCCACAACCTGTTGAGGAAATTAAATCAAAAGAAGAAGCCGTAGAAACACCAAACAAAGAAACGGATGCTATTCCAGAAAAAAAAGAAAAACCAATAAAAAAATCAAAAGCTAAAAAAACGGATGACTTAAAAGATAGCGAAAAGTCTGAAGATGAGATATTCAGAATAAACGACCACGAAATTACAGCAAAACCAGTTATAGTAGGTTCCATTGACCTAGACAGCATCAATCAAAGCACCCGTCCGAAAGCAAAAACAAAAGAGCAAAAACGAAAAGAAAGAGAGGAACGAAACAAAAAAAGATCGAAGAAGTCAGGCAGAAGAAAACGTATCAATAAACATCGCGTAGACATAAATAAACCAGAAGCATTTGAAACTGGTAAGAAAGGCAAGCGGAAAAATCGCTACAAAAAACCGATTAAGACTGTTGTTGACGAAGAAGATGTTCAAAAACAAATTAAAGAGACACTTGCACGTCTGACAAAATCAAAGAAGAAAGGAAGAAGTGCAAGATACCGCCAAAAGAAACGCGAACAAGCTCAATCTAGAATGCAGGAGCAAAAAGCACAGGAGCGTCGCGAAGAAAAAATCTTGAAATTAACTGAGTTTGTTACCGTAAGCGAACTTGCCACAATGATGGACATCTCTGTTAATCAAGTGATTGCCACCTGCATGACCTTGGGTATGATGGTGTCTATCAACCAGCGTTTGGATGCTGAAACTATCAATATCGTCGCTGACGAATTTGGTTTCAAAACCGATTTTGTAAGCCAAGAGGTAATTGATGCCCTTCATGAGTCAGATGAGGAAGACGATCCTGCAGATTTAGAACCTCGCTCACCGATTGTGACAGTAATGGGACATGTTGACCACGGCAAGACATCACTGCTCGACTATATCCGCAATACGAACGTAATTGCCGGAGAAGCCGGCGGTATCACACAGCATATAGGAGCATACAATGTGGAACTTGAGAACGGACAACGCATAACTTTCTTAGACACTCCCGGACACGAAGCTTTTACTGCCATGCGTGCTCGCGGTGCACAAGTCACTGACATTGCTATCATCATTGTAGCAGCTGACGATAATGTGATGCCCCAAACAAAAGAGGCCATCAATCACGCTGTTGCAGCTAACGTTCCTATCGTTTTTGCAATTAATAAAATTGACAAACCAACAGCTAATCCTGACAGAATCAAGGAAGCACTAGCTAATTTAAACTTTTTGGTAGAAGACTGGGGAGGAAAATATCAATCGCAAGATATTTCAGCCAAAAAAGGAATCGGAGTGAAAGAGCTGCTAGAAAAAGTACTGCTTGAAGCTGAGATGCTTGAACTAAAGGCCAATCCAAACCGAAAAGCCGTCGGTTCAATTATAGAATCATCACTAGATAAAGGACGTGGGTATGTTTCAACAGTTTTGGTGCAAAACGGAACACTCAACCACGGTGATATCGTCCTTGCCGGAACAAGCCACGGACGCATCAAAGCAATGTTTAACGAAAGGAATCAGACCATTAAAAGTGCAAAACCATCAGAACCGGTGCTTATTTTAGGTTTGGACGGGGCACCACAGGCGGGTGATGTACTCAACGTAGTGGATACAGAACAAGAGGCTAAGGAAATTACTAGTAAACGAGATCAATTACAACGAGAACAAAGTATTCGTACTAAAAAGCACTTTACGCTCGACGAAATAGGACGAAGAATTGCTTTAGGTGATTTCCACGAAATGAATATTATTGTGAAGGGCGACGTGGATGGTTCTGTAGAAGCCCTTTCCGATTCACTTCTAAAACTCGCTACCGAAAATGTTCAAGTCAATGTAATTCACAAGGCTGTGGGTGCTATTTCTGACTCAGACATTCTGCTGGCCGCTGCATCCAATGCATTGATAATAGGATTCCAAGTACGTCCTACAGCATCTGCTCGAAAAATGGCCGAACAAGAAGAAATTGACATACGCATCTATTCCATTATTTACGATGCTATAGAAGAGATAAAATCAGCTATGGAAGGGATGCTTTCTCCTGACATCAAAGAGGTTGCA
This sequence comes from Bacteroidales bacterium, assembly GCA_012518275.1. GTDB lineage: Bacteria > Bacteroidota > Bacteroidia > Bacteroidales > Paludibacteraceae > UPXZ01. The sequence goes on along the minus strand of JAAYSS010000095.1, from coordinate 2,321 downwards.
ACAGCTACCATTGAGGTTTTGGAAGTGTTCAAAATTTCGAAAGTGGGGACCGTTGCAGGTTGTATTGTCCGCGAAGGAAAAATCACACGCTCCAATAAACTTCACCTAATACGAGATGGAATTGTAATCCATACCGGCGAAATTGATTCCCTGAAGCGTTTCAAGGAAGATGTGAAGGAAGTGAATGTGAATTTTGAATGCGGTATCAGTTTCCAAAACTACAACGATATAAAAGTGGGCGACATCATCGAGTCATTTGAAGAAATAGAAGTGAAGGCCAAGCTTTAGAAACTGCTAAATATAAATACATATCCTTTTTAAAATATAACCAGCCTGAAAATTTTTCAGGCTGGTTTAATATTACAATGTATTTTCAACAACTTATTCGTCGTGGTTAATTGCAGCTTGTGCAGCAGCTAAACGTGCAATTGGCACACGGAAAGGCGAGCAACTTACGTAGTTCATTCCTACCATGTGACAGAATTCCACAGACGATGGTTCACCGCCATGCTCTCCACAGATACCTACTTTCAAATCTGGGCGTATGGCACGTCCTTTTTCTGTAGCCATTTCCACAAGTTGTCCTACTCCTTTTCTATCAAGCACTTGGAAAGGATCAGCTTTCAAGATTTTCTTTTCCAAATAAATCGGTAAGAATGTACCAATATCATCACGGCTGTATCCAAAAGTCATTTGTGTCAAATCGTTAGTTCCGAACGAGAAGAATTCAGCTGCCGTAGCAATACGGTTAGCTGTCAGTGCAGCGCGCGGTATTTCAATCATTGTACCCACCTTGTAGTCAATGCTGTCGCCTGCTTCTTCGAAAAGTTCTTTCGCCGTGGAACGAATGACTTTTTCTTGTTCCAAGAATTCATACAAAATACCTGTAAGCGGAACCATAATTTCCGGAATTGCCGTAATGCCTCTTTTCTTCAAGTTCAGTGCGGCGCCGAGAATAGCTTTTGTCTGCATTTCTGTAATTTCAGGAAATGTATTTCCAAGACGGCAACCACGGTGACCAAGCATTGGGTTGGCTTCATGGAGCGATTCTACGCGTTGTTGGATTTTTTTCAAAGGAACATTCATGGCTTTAGCCATTTCCTGCTGCCCTTTTTCTTCGCGCGGAACAAATTCGTGCAACGGTGGATCAAGCAAACGAACCGTTACCGGAAGATCGTGCATAGCTTCAAAAATTCTTTCAAAATCAGCTTGTTGATAAGGAAGAATTTTAGCCAACGCTTTTTTACGTCCTTCCACATCTTCAGAAAGAATCATTTCACGCATAGCGATAATTTTATCTCCATCAAAGAACATGTGTTCTGTACGACAAAGCCCGATTCCGACGGCGCCAAATCTGCGAGCTGTAAGAGCTTCATCTGGAGTGTCAGCATTGGTTCTTACACTCATTTTCGAGTACTTGCTGGTCAGTTCCATCAATTCTTTAAAATCAGCATCCGGTTCGGCTTCTTTTGTCGCTACTTCTCCAAGATAAATATCGCCGGTTGATCCGTTTAGAGAGATGTAATCACCTTCTTTGATAACGATATCGTTCACTTCTATTTGTTTAGCGTTGTAGTCAATTTTCAATGTTCCTGCACCAGACACACAACATTTACCCATACCACGAGCCACAACAGCTGCATGCGAAGTCATTCCGCCACGAGCCGTCAGAATTCCTTGAGCAGCAGCCATTCCCGCCAAATCTTCAGGTGAAGTTTCCACACGCACCATAATTACATCTTCGCCACGTTCAGCCCACTCAGCGGCATCATCGGCACTGAACACAACCTTGCCCGTAGCAGCTCCGGGAGATGCAGCCAAACCTTTTGCAATTAATTCTGCATTTTTCAGAGCATCTTGGTCAAAAATCGGGTGAAGAAGTTCATCCAATTTAATTGGATCAACACGGAGCACAGCTGTTTTTTCGTCAATCATGCCTTGTTTCAGCATATCCATAGCTATTTTCACCATAGCTGCACCGGTACGTTTACCACTACGTGTTTGCAAAATCCAGAGTTTACCTTCTTGTACGGTAAATTCCATATCCTGCATATCTTTATAATGATTTTCCAGTTTGATTTGATAGTCATCCAGCTCTTTGTAAATTTCCGGCATGGCTTCTTCTAACGAAGGGTAGTTGGCTTTGCGGTCATCTTCTTTAATGCCTGCTAATTCAGCCCAACGTTGAGAACCAATTTTAGTAATTTGAAGCGGCGTGCGTATTCCGGCTACCACGTCTTCTCCTTGAGCATTCACCAAATATTCACCCATAAATTGATCTTCACCGGTTGCGGCATCGCGAGTGAAGCATACACCTGTAG
>JAAYSS010000094.1 GCA_012518275.1 Bacteroidales bacterium | reverse complement strand
GTCATTATTATTTTGGATTTTGGCGGTATACTTCCTCAAGTTTACCGCCATTAATGCAAATCCTAACTCATTTTCTACTCTCGATTTTCCCCTGACTGAAAATCGAGAGAACGACAAATTAGCCTTCAAGAATCCAAAAACTGGTTCAACGTCAATTTTGCGTTTTTTATAAATTTCCCCAGTTTCTTCTTCCGAAAGCTTTGTTCTGATATATTCTTTTTGCTCTTCCCATTTTTCATTTATAAATAATTTTCGATTTCTTCCTTCTTTAGCCTTTGTACAATTAGAGCGTAATGGACAATCATCACAATTTTCGGATTGATATACCTTAAATTCTCTTATGAATCCATAACGATCTGTACGTCGAGCATAATATTGGAATGTTAGTTTTTGTCCATTCGGGCACACATAGAAATCATCATCTTCATTGTATTTCCAATTGGCAGTATTGAAAGGATTATTTTTATACTTTCTTTTCTGTTCTTTTCTGTAACTGTTATATGTGATGAGTGGTATTCGGTCTCGATTTTCTAAAATATCTGCATAATTCTGTTCACTACCATATCCAGCATCAGCTACGATATATTGTGGTAAATCAAAGAAATGTTTTTCAATTTTATCTAGAAAAGGAATTAAAGTTCGTGTATCCGTTGGATTTGGAAAAATATCATAAGCAAGCGCATATTGACCTTCCGTTGCGATTTGAACATTATATCCGGGCTTTAATTGTCCATTCTTCATGTAGTCATCTTTCATACGCATAAAGGTTGCATCAGGATCAGTTTTAGAATAACTGTTTCTCTCGCCAAATATCTTCATATCCTGTGTATATTTCTTCTTTCGTTTAATGAAGTCTTTACATCGTTTCAACATTTGTTTAGGAAATTTTCTCTTCGAACGGATTTTTTTACGTTCACTTCCAAGTTCACATTCCTCAATTTCTTTATTATATTCGTTTACCGTTTCCTCTAATTTTTCAGCTATTTCTTCAAGTTCATTAATGGAAAGTTCATCAGGACTTTCACGTTTAATTTCCGGGATAATTTCTTTTTCAAGTAGCTCATCATACATCTTATTTGAGTTTTCTATTAACTTCTCACTATAATTTTTAACTGCTTTTTTCCATACGAAAGTAAATTTATTCGCATTCGCCTCAATTTTAGTCCCGTCAATAAATATTGCATCATTATCAATAATTTTTTCTTCAACTAATTGACAACGGAATTGAACGAATAATTGTCGTAATAAAACTTTTACATCTGGATCAACTCGAAAACGATTGATTGTTCGATAGCTAGGCTCATAGCCTTGTGCAAGCCACATCATTCGAATACTATCTTTAAGGAGTGCTTCAATTTTTCTACCAGAAAACACAGATTGGGAATATGCACATAAAATGACTTTCAACATCATTCGAGGGTGATAAGAAGGACGACCTGTTTTACGAAGAAAACTTTCAAAAGCCTCTTCAGGAATACTCTCTACTAAATCATTAATGACAAAAGCGATATCATTTTCTTGAAGTTTCACTTCCAAATCTATAGGCAAAACTAACTGATTCATGTTATAATTTTGATACATTAAGAGCACCTCCGGTAGTTATTGTGTCGTTACTTTAATTTTACCAAAAGGTGCTCTTTTTGTTTACTTAAAATAAAAAATGAAGCTCTGATGCGAGCTTCATTTTTTAAAAGGCTGAGTTTTGTCCCAGCCTCTTTCATATTTTGGCGAACTTTAACTTTTGAACTCGCTAAACTCACTATTCAAGAGAAGAACAGTAGATAACGAAGCAATTTCTATTAATCATCTTCGCCACGATATCGTTTATACGGAAGCGGATTCCAAACTCGATACGATAAATCTTCTTCGTTTAACGGTATAGGAATTTGTTTACGTATTTCTTTTGCAACGAACAATTCTTTTTCAGCTTCTTCATAATTTTGATACATAAACTCATCTGAAGCAACTTCAGGAGCTTGACTAACTTTTTCTTCTAAATCTGCAATCACCATATCTTGTTGTTCAATCATTTCGCTTTGCGCTTCTGTTCGCCATCTTGGTTGAACGTTACGATTTAGATCGGTAGCATAACTAAATTCGTTAAATATTTCGCGATAAATTCGATCCGCATTTTCTCTTGCATCTTTTACAGCAGATGTTAAATCATCAATCGTTAACTTAGTTACATCTAATGGTTCAGCTCGTTTATAGCCACCTATACCGGTCAT
>JAAYSS010000093.1 GCA_012518275.1 Bacteroidales bacterium | reverse complement strand
GTGAGCAAATTCAGAACTCGCTTCAACCTTCGTGGATTGAAAATTATTAACCGAGTTACGGGCGGAATAATTATGGCAATTGGTTTTTTCGGAGCTATTTTTGCTTTTATAAATTAAGCGATAATTAGCTCCTCATTCAAACATCTCCATCCAATCCAAGATAACCCGCTAATGCCGGTAAGCAAGGCTCTTTCGTCGATACGAAACAAAGGGGTATGAGAACTCCCTGTCGGCTCGTTGCCTCTTACCCCGAATCGGTAAAAACAGCTTGGATACAGTTGTGAATAAAAACTGAAATCTTCGGACGTCAGTCGTTGGTCAAACTCCAATACATTTTCTTTTCCAATTAATTCAGCAGCAAAACTTCGAATTTTACGTGTCAATATTTTGTTGTTTTCTAAATAAGGATATCCGTCAGGCATCTCTATTTCCACCGTGCAGCCATATGTTTGACAGGTCTGTTCTATGATGCGGCGGATATGCTCTTTGGCAGTTTTTCTCCATTCCTCATCAAACGTTCGAAAAGTTCCCGACAAATACACTTCGTTCGGAATCACGTTGGTAGCTCCGTCTGCGTTCAGTTTGCCAAATGTCAGTACCATCGGGATAAGCGGTGGGCAGAGACGGCTTCGAACTTGCTGGAGCGAAACGACGGTTTGGCTTGCAGCGAGCACCGTGTCATTGATCAGGTGAGGTTTTGCTCCGTGTCCGCCTTTACCTCGGATAGTGAGATGAATTTCATCAGCTGAAGCCATTATTTTGCCTTCACGAAATGCCAACGAACCGATCGGATAATCTTCCGAAACATGTTGTCCGATGACTAAATCCGGTGTATAATCATTAAAAAGTCCATCCTGAAGCATCAACTTTGCTCCACTCGGCGAGCGCTCTTCGCCCGGCTGAAAAATTAGAAGCAGAGTTCCCTCAAATTCACTTTTCAGTTCATTCAAAATTTTAGCCGTTCCAAGCAGGCAGGCTGTGTGTGCATCGTGCCCACAGGCATGCATTACATTGTTGTTCACCGATTTCCAAAGGAGATTTGTCTTTTCTTGAATCGGTAAAGCATCCATATCGGCGCGGAGCGCTACAATCTTTTTGGCAGGATTTTTGCCTTTAATCCATCCGAGAATGCCGGTTTGGGCGATGCCCGAACGATACGGAATTTGTAGGGCATCCAGCTCACGTTGAATAAATGCAGACGTCTCAAACTCTTGGAATGAAAGTTCAGGGTGTTTATGAAGGTGTCTATACGCTTTTACAACGTAGGGGTAGGTAAGCTCAGAGAGTGATTTTATTTTTTGAAACATTGTGTTTGACTTGGAAAATAAAATATAGGGTTTAACGTTAATATTTTCAACAAAGATATGGATTTTACGAAATTATTAAGCTAATATTAACAGTAAATCTTTTATTTTGCATTGAAACATAATCTCTTTTTTGTACTTTTGTAAATCGATAAAACCTAATTATATAATTATGTCACGTAAAATAACAATTATTTCAGCAGTACTATTATTTGTATTTGCAGTTGGTGTTTCGGCTCAACAAGCAAAAATCACGTTTACGAAAAAAACACATGATTTTGGAAAAATAAATGAAGATGGTGGCAAAGTGTCCACTGTTTTTGAGTTTACAAATACGGGTAACGTTCCGTTGGTTATTCAACGAGTAAATGCATCGTGTGGTTGCACAACACCGGATTGGACTCGAACTCCTGTAGAACCGGGACAAACCGGAAATATAACAGTCACCTATAATCCTCTGGGACGTCCGGGCGCTTTTACAAAAAGTATTCATGTTTTTTCCAATGCAAAAAACGAGATGGAGAGTCTCTCTATAAAAGGAAATGTAACACCAAAAAAGAGATCATCCGATGCAGTAAATAAGTCAAATAATTATCCCGTTAACATGGGAGGATTAGGATTAAATTCAAAAACTGTTCAGCTCGGAAACATCACCAAAGGTACGCTTCAAACTCGTGATATCTCTATTAAAAATAACTCCAAGTCGCTGTTGGCGGTCTCTGTGCCAAATGTACCCACTTCAATAGACGTGAAAGTAACTCCGACAACGCTTCAACCCGATCAGAGTGGACTCATTAGAATTAGCTATGACTCTAAAAAGTCAACAGAGTGGGGACCGATAAAAGAAGATGTTTATGTAGTTTTGAATGGTAAAAAGAATATTTCTGATAACTATAAAATTACAATTCTTGGCGATGTAGTGGAAGATTTTTCAAAATTAAGTTCAACAGAAAAGCGGTTGGCGCCAATCATGGAAATAAAATCGCCTAATCTTCATTTTGGAAATATCAAAAAAGGGAGTAAAGTGCGTGGAAAAATTAACGTGAAAAACGTAGGAACCAATCCGCTTGAAATTCGTAGAATTATTAATAACAACAGTGACATTACAGTTCATCCGCGAAGAATGACCGTGAAAGGCGGTAAAACTGAAAAATTACAAGTCTATATTGATACTAAATACCTCCCAAAAGGAGGATACAAGAAAAGTTTTTCGGTTCAGACCAACGATCCGGATAGAAGTGTTGTAGTTTATGTTGTTGATTTCAACGTAATTTAATTACTTTGAAAAAACCCACTTGGAATAAATAGACAGCCATAATGCATTATCGCCATCACGAACACCCCGAAAATGACCCTAGTTACAAAGGACTTACAGTAAATAAGGGCGTTTCGGATGTACCGACAATAAATCCTTACGCCAAGCCTCGCCGAAAAAGAAAAAAACTAACGGCACAAGATTACGTGGAGGGTATATTAAATCAAGACATCTCCATACTCGGGCAAGCCGTAACGCTTGTAGAAAGCTCGCTACCTGCTCATCAGGAAATTGCGCAAGAAGTTATTGAGAAGTGCCTCCAATATGCCGGAAATTCCATTCGTTTAGGAATTACAGGAGTTCCCGGTGCAGGTAAAAGTACCTTTATCGAAGCGCTTGGAATGCACTTGATTCATAGTGGCAAAAAATTGGCTGTTCTTGCTATTGATCCCAGCAGTGAGCGGACAAAAGGGAGTATTTTGGGTGATAAAACCCGTATGGAAGAGCTTTCTGTGGTAAAAAATGCATTTATCCGTCCTTCTCCCTCAGCCGGTTCGTTAGGAGGAGTGGCGCGCAAGACGCGTGAAAGCATCATCCTTTGCGAGGCAGCAGGTTTTGATACCGTTTTTGTGGAAACCGTAGGGGTGGGGCAGAGCGAAACCGCAGTGCACTCCATGGTCGATTTTTTCTTGCTGATTCAACTCGCCGGAACAGGTGACGAGTTGCAAGGCATTAAGCGCGGAATTATGGAAATGGCTGATGGAATAGCGGTAAATAAATGCGACGGAAGTAACGTTGAGAAATCAGAGTTGGCACGCCGCCAGTTCAAAAATGCCCTTCATCTATTCCCGATAGGTGAATCGGGCTGGAGTCCTGAAGTAGTAACTTGCTCGGCGGTAGAGAAAAATGGCATTCCCGAAGTTTGGGAAATGGTTACCCGATACGTTGATTTTGTAAAAAAGAACGGCTATTTCGACCACAAACGAAACGACCAATCCAAGTACTGGATGTATGAGAGCATTAACGAACAATTGAAAAACGATTTTTACCACAACAAGAAAATCAGTACATTGCTTCGACAGCTTGAAAACCAAGTACTAAATGATGAGATCAGCTCATTTGTAGCTGCTAAAAAAGTGCTAGAAACATATTTCTCACAGAAATAGCTGATTATGATTATTCAAAGTTAAAAGTCAGCGAAATCATTCGGGTGGTAAGTTTATTGATAGATTCGGTATGTTTTATGGTTTTAGGATTAAGCAAAGAGCCGGCATCACGTTCGTCAAGTGGAGTAAGCATGTTGTTGAATCCGAATGAAAATTTTAATTCAGGAGATAGCCTAAAAAACGGGAAATAGATACTACATCCAAATCCGGCTTCAATAAGTGCATCAAACGGTTTTAGAAGGACCGTTTTTTCTTTGTCCCTTCCCCAATCAACCCACACACCTCCGCCAGCGATAAGATAGGGGCGGAAATTAGTAATTCTTTCTGAACTATACTTCAAATACACAGGCATATAGAATGGTATGGAGAGTAAATTTGCAATCGATTCGTCGGTATAATGGATATTTCGTTGATTAAGCATCAAGGTAGGTGTAAATCGTAAGTTCATGTACCTACTAAGCCTTAAATCACTTATTGCACCCACGGAAAACCCCGGAATAATGGATGTTACGTTGACATTTTCATCAATTGATGTTGGGATTGCCTCAAAATCCATTAAATTTAGACCTAGAGAGAACCCGAAATGCATCGTTTTTTCATCGGCAAAAGGGAGGTTGCCCTGCGCTTTTATTGTTGGGAATAAAAGAAAGGAAGTGCACAAAACTATAATTCCAATCCGTTTTAACGACATTTTTCATAATAATTTAATTTCTTTACAAAAACGATAAAAAGTGTGGTTTATTGTTCAGTATCTTAGCTATTCGTTGCAGATGTCAATGTAAATCTTTACAATTCTACATAGTATCCATTTAGGTGATATTTTAAGGAAAATCGGTCTGTTATGAAAATAAATACTTGCATATAACGAGTAAATTATTTACTTTTGCTAATGTAAAAATACATTACATTGTCAAATGATAAAATACAAACGCATTTTATTGAAACTAAGCGGCGAATCGCTCGCTGGCGCTTCTAAGCAGGGAATTGACACAGTTCGTCTCGAAGAATATGCCGATCAAATTGCTGAAATTGCATCCATGGGGGTGCAGGTTGGAATTGTGATTGGCGGAGGAAATATCTTCCGAGGATTGAGCGGTTCGAAGAAAGGTTTTGACCGTGTGCAGGGAGACCAAATGGGGATGCTGGCAACTGTAATAAACAGCCTTGCGCTTAATTCAGCATTGCAGGCAAGTGGCATCAAGTCCCGTGTGCTAACGTCCATTCGTATGGAGCCTATTGGTGAGTATTACAGTAAGCAGTATGCGCTGGAATGCTTTGAACGGGGAGAAGTGGTGATTATTGCCGGAGGAACGAGTAACCCATATTTTACCACAGATACGGCATCATCCTTGCGTGCAATAGAGATTGAAGCCGACGTGATGTTGAAAGGTACCCGCGTGGATGGAGTTTATACGGCTGATCCGGAGAAAGATAAATCGGCGGTGAAGTTTGACGAAATTACTTACGATGAAATTTACAGTCGTAATCTCAGGGTGATGGACCTTACTGCTACCACCATGTGTAAAGAAAACAACATGCCAATTTATGTTTTTGACATGGATACCGTGGGAAACCTGAAGAAAGTTATTTTGGGAGAAAAAATAGGAACATTAGTAAGGAATTAGTTGGAGTTGGAATACAATTTTGGATAATAAAAAGAATAATAACGCGAAAAACTATATATTATGTTAGACACAAACAAACAACTGCTTGAAGCAGAAAAACTTATGAAATCGACCGTCGAATATTTGGACGATTCGCTCGCTCGCATTCGGGCAGGCAAAGCCAACGTCCGCATCTTGGATGGAATTCGGGTTGATTATTACGGCTCAATGGCGCCGCTCAGCAATGTAGCAACACTTACTACACCGGATCCAAAAACCATTGCGATACAGCCTTGGGAAAAAGCGATGATTCCTGTGATTGAAAAAGCCATTCAAATTTCAAATGTTGGAATAACGCCGGTTAATAACGGTGAAATCATTCGACTGGTTATCCCTCCTTTGACAGAAGAGCGCCGAAAGCAGTTGGTAAAACAGGCTCGCGCTGAAGGTGAAGAGGCTAAAATCAGTATCCGTAATGCTCGTCGAGATGTAATTGATACATTCAAAAAGATGGTAAAAGAGGGTCTCTCTGAAGATTTACAGAAAGATGCAGAAGAAAAAGCACAAAAATTACACGACAAATACGTGCAAAAGGTAGATGATTTGCTGACGGAGAAAGAAAATGAAATTATGACCGTTTAACACAAATCATTTTCACAAATTAAGAGAAGCGATTGTTTTCAAATAATCGCTTTTTCTTTTCGTTTTCTTAACAAATGGAAGGAATAGTAGTTCGAAATACCGGAAGCTGGTTTACCGTAAAAAACTCGGAAGGGAAGTTGATTGACTGCAAAATTAAAGGAAATTTCCGCATAAAAGGCATTCGGAGTACTACCCCCATTGCCGTAGGAGACAGGGTAAAATATTCCCATGCCGACGACGGTTCTGCGTGGATTTTTGACATCTTTGATCGAAAAAATTACATCATTCGCCGCTCATCGAATCTTTCTAAGTATTCACATATTCTGGCTGCTAACATTGACTTGGTTGGCCTTGTAGTAACTGTCAATTATCCGGAAACATATACCATTTTTATCGACAGATTTTTAGCTACATCCGAAGCTTATCAGGTGCCTGCTTGTTTAATAATCAATAAGTTAGATAGGTATGATGAAGATGAGTTGGAGTATGCTAGGGGCTTGAAATTTTTGTATGAAACCATCGGATATCCCGTGTTTTTGGTGTCTGCGTTAGAAAAAGAGTCGCTTAAAGAGTTGAAAGTTTTTTTGAAAGATAAGATAACGTTGATTGCCGGAAATTCCGGTGTAGGAAAATCTACAATTATCAATCGGTTGATTCCGCATTTGAACCTTCGTGTTAGAGAAATTTCCGAGTATCACAACAGAGGTATGCATACCACTACCTTTTCGGAGATGTATGACATGCCGGAGGGTGGAGCAATAATCGATACGCCCGGCATCAAAGGATTTGGTACTATTGACATGGATGTGTACGAAGTCGGACATTTCTTTAAAGAAATATTTGAGTTTTCGAAAAAGTGTCGGTTTAATAATTGTACTCATATTCATGAACCCGGATGTGCTGTGTTGGAAGCATTGGAAAATAACTACATAAGTCAGTCACGTTATAAGAGCTATTTAAGCATTTTAGAAGATGATATGGATGAAAAATACAGGTAAATGAGCGTGTTATTAATTATTCCATTATGATTTTTGATAAATATTAGGATGATAGAAATAATTTGAATAATTTTGTACCAAATCAGCAATAAATTATAACTTTATCTAAATACCATTTGACAAATGACACACTATCAGATTGATGCATTGGATGAAAAAATCCTTCAACTTATCTTAAAAGACGCCAGAATTCCATTTTTGGAAGTAGCACGTGAATGTAATGTTTCAGGTGCCGCCATTCATCAGCGTATTCAAAAACTTAAGAAACTCGGGATTATTAAAGGTTCTGAATTCGTTCTTGATGCCTATAAGGTTGGATATCACACTTGTGCGTATGTTGGCATAATATTATCCGATATCAAAAAATTTGAAAGGGTAGTAGCTGAGTTGAAAAAAATTCCAGAAATTGTTGAGTGTCATTACACCACCGGAAAATTTTCGATGTTTATAAAAATCTATACAAAAGACAATCGTCATTTGTTGCATGTGATTCTTGAACAACTCACCCAGATAGACGGAATACAGCATACAGAAACTTTTCAACTATCTCTTGATGAGATGTTTAAGCGTCAGCTTATGGTGTTTGAACAGGAAGATTCGGATGGTGATAAGGTAGGGAAGAAAAAGTAGAAAGGTTAAACACAAAAAAATCCGATAGCATCTATCGGATTTTTTATTAATTGTTCTATTGTCTGAGCGAGAGTAATTCAGCTGCAATTTTGACGCTGTCGTTTACTATAATTGTATTGTCCGGTTCAATAAACATAGAATCCTTTCGAATTGCTATTTTTTTCAGACTTTCAGCGTCATGAATTTTTACTCTTTCTACCTCTTTTTTCTCTTTTTTAGGGCTCTTTGGAATTGCATCCATTCTCATAAATTCCACGGTAGCTACCCCCTGACCTGTCATGCCAATTTTTTTTGCGGCAGCGAGTGACAAGTCGATTGTTCTACCTCTGACAAAAGGACCTCTATCAGTCACTTTTACATAAACTTCTTTATTATTTCTTGGATTTCTTACTTTGAGAATAGTGCCAAAAGGTAAAGTTTTGTGAGCACACGTCAAACTGTCTTTGTGGTAAATTTTTCCACTTGCAGTTTTTCTTCCATGAAATTTATTTGCATAATAAGAAGCTTTCACTTTTTGCTGTCCATAGCCGTAACTCCATATAACTGAAGTGGTTG
>JAAYSS010000092.1 GCA_012518275.1 Bacteroidales bacterium | reverse complement strand
GGGCAGAACTAAATGAGGTGACAAAGGAAAATGAGTTACACTTTGAGTGACAAATTAAACCATAGCCAACTCAGTATATGGGACTACCTGCGGATGGATAGCGCGGAACGTGAAGAAGAAGCAGGAGGGAGGTCCTACTCGATTGATTAATTTATTAGCTCCAGAATAGAAGTCTACTTTATGAAAAATAGCAGCAGTCAGATTAATAAAGTCACAACTAATATGTTAAATTCACAAAAAAACTTGCAGAGTCAAAAATCAAGTTCATCTTTTGTCGAAACTAAAGAAATTGTATTTTCTTATTTCTCTGATTTTGAAAACAACAATACGCTTGCTCTTAATAAAGTTTCAATTAATACTCTTCCGGGACAGCATGTTGCAATCTTAGGCCGAAATGGTTCTGGTAAATCAACACTTGCAAAATTAATTAATGGCTTATTATTGCCAGATCAGGGAGAGGTTTTTGTACTTGGAAAAAATACTGCTGATGAATCAGAAATCTGGTCAATTAGACAAATATGTGGGATGGTTTTTCAAAATCCAGACAATCAAATTGTAGGTACTACTGTTGAGGAAGATGTTGCCTTTGGTCCAGAAAATTTAGGTGTTCCTTCTAAAGAGATTAGAGAACGAGTTGATCTAAATTTAGAGAAAGTTGGTCTTTCTGATTATGCAACAAAGGCTCCTAGTCAATTATCAGGCGGGCAAAAGCAAAAATTGGCAATCGCAGGAATTTTGGCGATGAAGCCTCAATGTATTATTTTAGATGAAGCCACCTCCATGCTTGATCCTCAGGCATCCAAAGACTTAATGACATTAATTTCTGAGCTGAAATCTGAATATAATTTAACAATTATAGATATTACACATGATGTAGAAAATGCAATTTATGCTGATTACCTGTATATTTTGCAAGAAGGTGAAATTTTAATGCAAGGTACACCACGTCAAGTTTTTTCAAAACCAGGTAAAATTTTATCTTCGGGTTTAGAATTACCCAAACACCTTTTGATGGTCTACTCTTTAATGAATTATTATTCTGGCGATACTCTAAGAGAATTAGAACAGAAATTTAAAAATGGTATTTTTACTGTAGAAGATACTATTAAGGCAATTCAATTTTTAAAAACACAACCCCAAATTGACTCATTTGAAGAGATTGAAAACAAGCAAAGCAGCAATAAGACGGAGAATGCCATTATTTCTGTAAAAGATTTGTATTTTTCTTATCAAAAATCAACTGAGCATGAGGTTAAGGCATTACAAGATATCAACTTTGAAATAAATCAAGGGGAGTTGATTGCTATTATTGGTCACTCTGGTTCTGGTAAATCAACTTTAGTAACTCACTTAAATGGTTTGATTGTTCCACAAGCTGGTAAAGTCTTAATAAATGATTTGTCAACGGATAATAAGAAAAATATTCCCGAAATTAGAAAACGGGTCGGTCTTTTATTTCAATATCCAGAACATCAGCTTTTTGAAAATACAGTTTATGAAGATATTGCTTTTGGACCAAAGCAATTTAATATGCCGCAAAAAGTAATGGAAAAAAATATTAATGAAGCGATTAAGATTGTAAATATTGATAAAGAATTG
>JAAYSS010000009.1 GCA_012518275.1 Bacteroidales bacterium | reverse complement strand
TTATCGCTTTAATATCGGGAGTCTTTTTTCGCCAAGCAAGCAGTATCTTTTCCGTTTGGGCAAAAATTTCTTTTTCTATCTGCTCGATACGTTGTAAGTATCCGGTTTTTTCAGGATTGACCAGTTTTGTTATTTTTAGGTAGTGGTAACCATCAGAATGGCTTATGGGGTAGGCTTCGCTTTTCCACTTCAATGCATACTCGTTTAGTGGACAGTTTTTTAGCTTTTTATTATATTTCAAAATCTCGGGAAAACTATTTCTGCCCCGCACCCACATGGGTAGCGAAACGGTTGTTTCAGGAAAACCAATTTGCACCCATAAGGTATTCATATCGGGCGATTCCCCTTTTTTCACGCCTTGGATAAGGATATTTGATGAGCTGCTGTTTCGAGTAAGCATATCGTCTGACGTGATAAAATCAGTACTGTAGTTTCCTGCTTCATAATTAACACGAAAATCCACATCGAAAACGGGATGATAAAATGTGCGGGTAAATTTTTGCATGATGGTTTGCACGTTGATGGAGTTTTGTCGGTGCGCATCGGCGAAAAGTTTATCGGCAGTTTGTCGGCGAATAAATCCGTAACCAACATCGGGTGTGCCTGTTTGCGAATAGTTTGTACGTACCACATAACCTTTCGGAGCTTTATCTGCATCAAATTTTGTCCAAGTATAATTATTGACTTCGTAAAATGCTGCTCCTCCGTTTGCATCAATTACACCGAAGTGTGCCGCCAAACCCCATGGGCGTGGCTCTGAGTCGAGCAACTGTTCGAACTCAGCGAGTGATGCACAGTTTTGCAACGCAAGTTTCATAAACCTGCCTTCTTGGTCTTTAAGGGAGACTGTATCGTTTTCATTTACGTTGTAAGAAGCACTGTTCATAATGGCAAAACCCGCACTGTTTGAGCCGGCCCATACGTCTTCACCTTCCGTGTCGTCTGAATTTACCAAACCCAGATAGGCATATTTTCCATCGGTAAAATAGCGCATGCTGTTTTTCAAATCATAGGTATCGCGAACTTTCCAAATCATACTGCGTCCATCAGGTGTGGCTTTACCCGAGATAACGGCTGTGGTGCAGGCATCAGCCGTCTGAACTGTTGCTAAAAGTACCACTAAAAAAACAAAGATGGTTTTTCTCATACTTATAAGATGTTATAGTTATACAAGTCTTTCTCTTTCACTCAATCTCTCCATCCACCACTTTAAAGATTTGCGAACTCTGTCCGATTTTCGGAAGGATTTGCTCCCAGTGCTTGCTGTTGGTGTCAGAGATGAATATCTGCCCGAAATCGTTTCCGGCAACCAGTTCCACGATTTTAGTTACCCGCTTTTCGTCCAGCTTATCGAAAATATCGTCAAGCAGAAGGATAGGCTTCACGCCGTGCGTTTGTTTTAGGAAGTTAAATTGTGCCAGTTTCAGCGAAATCAAGTAAGTTTTGTTCTGTCCTTGTGAACCGACGCGTTTCATCGGGTGTTCGGCAAGCGTCATTTCCAGGTCGTCCTTGTGTATGCCGTTCGTACTGAAGCCGATTATGCGGTCGCGTTCGCGGTTTCGCACCAGCTTTTCAGCCAAATCGGCATCATCCAACTGCGATTTATACACCAACCCAACCTGCTCTTGGTCTTCGGAAATAAAGCTGTAAATCTCCTGAAACATCGGGATAAAGCGCTCTACAAATCCTTTTCGCTCCCCGTAAATATAATTTCCGTGCTTCGCCATTTGCTCTTCCCAAACTTCAAAAAGTGTCGTGTCGGTTATCGTTTCATCTTTTAATAGGGCATTACGTTGCTTTAAGGCGTGGTTGTAGTGTAGTAGGGCATTTAGGTATCGGTTGTTGTATTGTGAAATCACCCCGTCCATAAACTTGCGCCGTTCGTCGCTGCCTTCAGCAATTAGCTTATCATCTTTCGGCGAAACAAGTACCAAAGGCAGCAACCCGATGTGGTCAGCAAGTCGGTCATATTCCTTCTTATTGCGCTTAAACTGCTTTTTTTGGCGCCGCTTTATCCCGCAATATATCTCTTCGTCATTCTCGCGAAGCGTGTACCGACCCTGTATCATCAAGAAATCGGCGTCGTGATTAATATTCTGTCTGTCAACAGGGTTGGAGTGGCTTTTGCAAAACGAAAGGTAATAGATTGCATCCAGCAGATTGGTTTTGCCCATGCCGTTATTACCCACAAAGCAGTTGATTTTCGCCGGGAATTCAAGGTCGGCTTGCACAATGTTTTTATAATTCAGTATGGAGATGGAATTCAGTCGCATTTGGAGTTTGTTTGGTTTTTGATGTACAAAAATAGGAAAAATTTCATTAATTTTGCTTTCCAAACCATTTAATATCAGAGATTATGAAACTCAAACATCTATTATTCATTTCATTAGCCACGTTTATTTTTGTTTCATGCAACAAGAAAGCAAGCCAATCGGCCAACTTTGACTACGGGAAAGTGGAAAACAGCGTGTATAGCAATTCTTTTTTCAAGTTTGACATCCAACTGCCTGAGGAATGGGAAATTCTCACACAAGAGCAGAATCAAAACTTGATGCAAGAAGAGAGCAAGGAGAAGAACTTGCAAGCCGAAGAAAAAAGTATCAATTTACTCACGGCGTTGAAGAACGCAGATGAAACCAACGAAGATGAATTTTTTACCAACCTAAGCGTGATAGCCGAGAAACTTGACACTTCCGACCGTGTGGAAAACGGAACAGACTACCTGATGCATACCCGCAAAGCGTTGGACGACACCGGCATAAAGCGTGAATATCCCGATAAAGCTACGTCGCTTGAAAAAATAAACGGAGTTGAATTTGCCACGATGCGTGTAAACACTACCGAACCCGGGCTCAACTTTATGCAGAAGTTCTACACAGCCATTATTAACGACTATGCGCTGACATTTATCACTACTTATAATAACGATGCGCAGCAGGTCGAACTGAATAATATCCTGAAAACACTGAAATTCAAGTAAAACCTTCAGCTTGAATAATACTATGCTCAACGAAAAACATATCCATCTATTAGTTACGGCGAATCAAATTTCGCCCCGCCAAATTCGCAATACGCTCACATTGCTTACAGAAGGCGCAACCATTCCATTTGTCAGTCGCTACCGCAAAGAAGCTACCGGCGGACTTGACGAAGTGCAAATAGCCGACTTGAAAGAGCAACACGACAAACTCGTGGAGCTGAGCAAGCGCAAAGAGACCATCCTTAAATCGATAGAGGAGCAGGAAAAGCTGACCGACGAACTTCGCGAACGGATTGAGAACAGCTGGGACTCGACCGAACTGGAAGATATTTACCTGCCTTACAAACCCAAAAAGCGTACACGAGCCGAAATTGCCCGCGAGAAGGGCTTAGAGCCACTCGCTAAGATTTTGATGGCACAGAAGACGGATGATGTGTCAAAATCGGCAAGACCGTATATAAATAAAGAGGTTGAAACCGAAGATGATGCGCTGAAAGGAGCGCGCGATATCATTGCCGAATGGGTCAATGAAAGTGAAGCGGCGCGTAACGCTGTTCGGGCTATTTTCAAGCGAGAAGCCAAAATAGCATCCAAGCTTATCAAAGGGAAAGAGGAGCAAGCCCAGAATTTCAGGGACTATTTTGATGCATCGGAAAAGTTGTCAAGGATTTCATCACATCGATTACTTGCCATGCGTCGAGGTGAGTCAGAGGGTTTTCTACGCGTAAGCATTTCGCCGGATGATGAGAAGTGCACCGAGCGGTTGCTTCGAATATTTCAAAAATCGGAGAATGAAAGTGGTCAGCAAGTAGCAGAGGCTGTTCAAGATGCTTATAAGCGCTTGCTAAAACCTTCCATTGAGAATGAATTTGCATCGGCAAGCAAGGAAAAAGCCGATACGGAAGCTATCCGAGTTTTTGCGGAGAATCTTCGTCAACTTCTTCTGGCGCCGCCACTCGGTCAGAAGCGGGTAATGGGCATCGACCCCGGATATCGTACCGGATGCAAAGTGGTGTGTTTAGATGCGCAAGGCAACCTGCTGCACAATGAGAATATCTATCCCCATCCGCCACACAGGGAGCATTCGCAAGCCAAGCGGAAAGTGCAGAAGATGGTTGAAGCGTATGATATTCAAGCTGTTGCCATAGGAAACGGAACGGCAAGCCGTGAAACGGAGCGGTTTATCCAAAACATCCGCTACGACCGCAAAGTGCAGGTCTTTGTCGTAAGTGAAAACGGCGCATCGGTCTATTCCGCATCGGATATTGCCCGCGCGGAGTTTCCCGCATACGACGTAACCGTGCGCGGAGCCGTTTCTATCGGTCGTCGACTAATGGACCCGTTGGCGGAGCTGGTAAAGATTGACCCGAAATCCATTGGGGTGGGGCAGTATCAGCACGACGTGGACCAAGCGCAACTGAAAAAGTCCCTTGATCAAACTGTGGAAAATGCCGTGAATAGGGTAGGAGTCAGCTTAAATACAGCCAGCAAGCATCTTTTGACCTATGTTTCGGGAGTCGGACCGCAAATTGCTCAGAACATAGTGGATTACAGGGCTGAAAACGGAGCATTTACAAATCGGAACGAGTTGATGAATGTTCCGAAATTGGGACCCAAAACCTTTGAACAATGTGCCGGATTCTTGCGCATTTCAGACGGAGAGAACCCGCTGGACAACTCTGCCGTTCACCCGGAGAGCTACGGCATTGTACAGCATATGGCGAAAGATTTGGGTAAAAACATCGAAGAACTAATCGGCGATACAACCATCCGAAAACAGATTGATTTAACCAAGTATGTAACGGAAACGGTAGGGATGCCTACGCTGAACGATATTCTCGATGAGCTGGAAAAGCCCGGGCGTGACCCCCGTCCACCGATAAAAGTATTTGAATTTGACCCGAACGTGAGAGACATCCGCGATTTACAAGAAGGGATGGAACTGCCGGGCATCATTACGAACATAACCAATTTCGGAGCGTTTTGCGACATCGGCATCAAGGAAAACGGCTTGATTCATATCTCCAACTTGGCCGATCGATTTGTGAAAAATCCTTCCGACGTAGTTTCGCTGCATCAACACGTGAAAGTGCGTGTGCTGAATGTGGATTTGGAAAGAAAAAGAATTCAATTGAAGTTAATAGAATAAGAGAACGTCCTTTGCTCACAAGGTTTCAAGGAATACAAAGGATTAAAACATACGTTGTGGAACGCCCCCCAATAAAAAGCACTTTCTTTCTATTATTATTTACGAAAAACCGTCTTATATTTGAAAATAAGTTCTATATTTGTACAGTGTAACGCTTCCATCTTGAAAACACCTACTGTACGATTCTTCCCAAAGAGCGATATGCTTAACGCTGCCAAAAAGGTGAAAGTAAAAGTAATAAACCCATATACTGATAACGAACCGGGAAGCGAACCGAGAGAGGTTGGTGAATAGTGTGTGGTGAGTGGTGGTTGGTGATTAGTAAATAGTAAGTTGCACTCTCTAAGCCTCCCCTTGGGGAGGTTTGGAGGGGCGATAATAGTGGATAGTCAATAGTAAATAGTTGAAAATTCATAATTCATAATTAATTAAGGGTCTATTGCCGTCATATTCAACTGTTCAGGGGGGCTGTTTCCGTCAGTTTTAACTGACGGAAAAAAGAGCGAGGTATGCAAAAGGGTTTTAGCCCAATAAACCAAATAAATAGGGATAAATCCCCTATCAGATGTTGAGCTACTCCCTGCTCCGTTGCTTAAAGGCAACGGCAATTGACTAAGAAAAGCCTAAAGGCAACTAAAGTCAAAACTTTAACGCATGGAGACTTTAAGACAGGGAGAGGAAAGGCTGGGAGAGAGGTTATCTTTCCGTCTTTTCTCTCCCTTTTTAACTTTTGCACGGTATTTGCTCAAAATCAAAGTATTGAAATAACAGTTTGAATGATGAAAAAAACAGTATTAGCACTTGCAATCGTACTTGGCTCTTTTGCTGCTTCTGCACAAAATGACCTTGGTAAACAACTTTGGCGAAATTTTAACGTAGGATGGAATGTGTATCGCACGCAGGATTACCGCTGGCGGAATATGTTTATAGGAAGCGGTTATCTTCAACGATTTGAAGCGCTGCCAAAAGCATATGTTTATGGTGGCATGAATATAAATTGGAGCAAATACACAATATACGGTACCGGTCGCTATGCACTGATGGCAAACGACGCAGTGTTGAAAACAACTTCATTTTCAATACCCTTGAATGCCGGATATCAAGTGTTTCGAACTAAAGGTTTTAGACTAAATCTTTATACCGGACCGACATTTGAAATGATTTTAGCTTCCAAACTCGACGGTAATACATACGATAATATTAACCGTTTTCAAACCGGATGGACAGCGGGAAGCACTTTGCAGTTTCTCTACCTTTTCCGTGCCAGAGTGGCTTACAGCTATTACCCAACATCGCTTTTATCGGATTTTCACATGCCGAGAAGTGCGTTTACATTGTCAATAGGGTTTTAACTCTATACATTAGTAAACTTTTCTTCTAAGAATATTTCAGTTAAACGTGAAATAGGGTAGCTTTTCAACTCACTTATCGGTATTTTAAGGAAATTAGCAAGATACTCATTCTCTGCGTTAATGTTAATAGTATAAAATGATGCATAAATAATTCGATGACTTAAAATGTGTTTCTTTTTTGTACCGTTTCCATCAATGTTGATTTCTACACCGTCAAACATACGTACAAACTCTTTGCTTTTCAAAAGATTTTCTAACTCTACTGCTTCCTTTGTTTCTATCAGCGGAAGTTCATACAGGTTTTTCCAAATGTCCTTGCCGGTTCTTTTCTGTAAATAGGTGGAATCACCATTTTTTATAAATAAATAGTTGAAGTATCGGTTCGAAACCTTTGTCTTCCCTTGTTTTATCGGAAGGAGTTCCACTAAATTGAGCTTATAAGCTTCGCAATAAAGACTTAGCGGACATTCCGAGCAGTTTGGTGATTTAGGAGTACACTGCAACGCACCAAATTCCATGATAGCCTGATTATGTAATCCGGGAGCTTTTTTATCTAAAAGCTGTTGTGCTATTTCTCTGAAAAACCTTTTGCCGACAGTGGTATCTATGGGGATATCTTTGCTGGTTAATCGGGATAATACACGGAATATATTGCCGTCCACCGTTGCGTAGGGCAGATTGAAAGCAAACGAAGAGACAGCTGAAGCGGTGTATTCACCGATGCCCGGCAATGAAATGATATCGTCATAATTGCTTGGGAAAACGCCGTTAAAATTATTTTGAATAATTCTTGCCGCTTTGTGAAGGTTTCGAGCGCGGGAATAGTAACCCAATCCCTGCCAATACTTAAGCACTTCCTGTTCATCAGATTCTGCTAAACTTTTTATATCCGGAAATCGTTCTACGAAACGTAGATAATAGTCAAACCCTTGGTTAACACGAGTCTGTTGTAAGATAATTTCGGATACCCATATTTTGTAGGGATCAGCAGTTTGTCGCCAAGGTAATTCGCGTTTATTAATATTGTACCAATCAATTAAAATCGTACGGATTTTGTGATGTTGGTTTTCATGCATGAAATTAATAGATTATATATTTGTGATTTAGCAACTTATATTAAAAAAATATTGACAAATTTGTTGCACAAAAGTTAATAATGTTGCAACTTTGCAGGCAAAATTACGTTTTTTAATTGATATCAATCATTAAACAACAAAATAACAGGTTAATTAAAAGAATAACATATGAAAAAGAAATTAATTTTCACTCTTGCATTGGTTGTGTTGGCTTTGATTGGATGTCAGCAGAAAAGCTATAAAATTAGCGGCGAAGCATCCGAAGAGTTTGATAGTGTACAAGTATTTCTTACAGAGCGCATTAATCGCGAATGGCAAAATCTTGACAGCGCCTATATCATCAATGGAAAGTTTGAATTTATCGGCGACGTAGACTCGGTAAGAATCGTCAACCTGTACTTTGAGAGTCCCGATGTTGAGAAAAGCTTTATTGAACCCATTGTACTTGAAAACGGTACCATTAAAGTAAATGTTGATTCAGCTGGTATTTCGGTTATCGGCACCCGCCAAAATGATGCATTCAACTTGTATAAAAAGGAGAAAAAGGAAATAACCGAGAAGATTAATGCCGAATATGAGAAATTTATGGAACTGCCGGACTCACTGAAAACCGAAGAATTAGAAGCATCCGTGCTTGCTAAGACAAATGAGATGACAGATAAAATGGTAGAGAAAGAGTATGAATATTCCATGAAGGCTGTAAATACGCTTATAGGAAATTATATCTTCATGAACTCATACTATTATTATACCATAGAACAAAAGGAAGCGCTTTTTGCCGAAATGGATGAGAAAACCCATGCTATTCCACGTATCGCTCAATTGATAGAAGCTACCGAAGTGGAGAAAAAAACTTCTGCCGGACAACCTTTTGTGGATTTTACGATGGAAACCCCTGACGGTAACAAAGCATCTCTTTCAGACTTTGTAGGCAAAACGGATTACCTTTTAGTTGACTTTTGGGCGTCGTGGTGTGGTCCTTGCATCCGTTCACTTCCGGAACTTACTACTTTTTACAAGCAAAATAAAGGAGCAAAATTTGAAATTCTCGGCGTATCACTTGATCGTGAAAAACAGTCTTGGATAGATGCCATTTCAAAACACAACCTAACGTGGAAACATATATCTGACGTTAAATATTGGGATAGTGAAGGTGCAAAACTTTATGCAATAAATTCAATTCCGGCCACAATACTGATTGATAAATCAGGGAAAATAGTAGGGCGTAATATGAAGTTGGATGAAATACAAAAATTGCTTAATCAATAGGTTACTAAACTTTGTTTTTTCGAAAAAAAACTTCTAAAAAGAAATGTAAATCTTTTTTAATCAGAATAAAAGCAGTATATTTGCAGTCCGTTTTAAAGGTAAAAACAGTAAAAATATTTATCTAATCAATTAAAAACTTATTAAAAAATGACAAAAGCAGATCTTGTTAATGAAATTGCTAGGAATACAGGAATAGACAAATCGAATGTATTAGCAGTAATTGAATCTTTTATGACAGTTGTTAAAGATTCTTTGACAAATGATGAAAATGTGTATCTGAGAGGTTTTGGAAGCTTTATAGTCAAAGAAAGAGCTCAAAAGACAGCACGAAACATTTCAAAAAATACAACCATTATCATACCGGCACACAAAATTCCGGCATTCAAACCGGCAAAAGCTTTTCGCGAATCCGTAAAAGATAATAATCAAATATAAAAAGACGAAATATGCCAAGCGGTAAAAAAAGAAAAAGACATAAAATGTCTACTCATAAACGTAAAAAAAGACTAAGAAAAAATAGACATAAAAAGAAATAGTCTGTTGAATAGTTTTTTAGAAAGGGCCATAGAAACAAACTTAAAACCGTATATTTCATATATTTAAGTTTGTTTTTTATTAACTTGATAAGTTGGAAATCCGAAATAAATAATGAGAAGTAAACTCACAGAATTTCTGATTTCTTACTTTTAACATTTATAAATATTGTGATAGAAAGTGAATAGCGAATTAATTGTAGATGTAAAACCATCTCAAATTTCAATTGCGCTGCTTGAAGATAAACGATTAGTGGAACTCGACGAAGAGGGACGCGAAGAAAAATACGCCGTAGGCAATATTTACCTCGGAAGAGTAAAAAAAATAATGCCCGGTCTTAATGCAGCGTTTGTAGATGTAGGTTATGAAAAAGACGCTTTTCTTCACTATCTTGACTTAGGTAACAATTTTAACACCTTGAATTGCTTTATTGGGTGGGTGCAGAGCAACCGAAAAAGAATACCACCTATGAGTAAAGCAAAGCAACTTCCAGAAATTGAAAAACACGGACAGCTAGGCGATTTACTTAAAACCGGACAAGAAATTCTAGTTCAGATAAGTAAAGAACCTATTTCTACCAAAGGACCAAGGCTTACTGCCGAAATATCGATAGCTGGAAGATTCCTTGTACTTATACCTTTTGCCGATAAAGTTTTTGTATCGCAAAAAATTAAAACAAATGAAGAGAGACACAGACTGAAGCAACTAATACGCAGTATTAAACCGAAAGGGTTCGGGGTAATTGCTCGTACAGTGGCTGAAGGCAAAAAAGTAGCAGAACTTAATAATGAGCTGAAAATTTTAGTAAAACGGTGGGAAGAGACCCTCGTAAAAGTTCAGAAAGCAAAAGGAGTAACCCTCATCAGGGAGGAAATAGGTCGTACGGTAGGAATAATCAGGGATATATTCAATTCCAGCTTCAAGAACATTTTTGTAAACGACAAAATAGTTTTCAATGAAGTGCGAGATTATGTGGAACTGATTGCACCAACGCGGAAAAACATTGTGAAATTCTACAAGGATGACATTCCCATTTTTGACCATTTTGGGATCACCAAGCAAATCCAATCCGCCTTCGGTAAAACAGTTTCATTTAAAAGTGGCGCATACCTGATTATTGAACACACGGAAGCTATGCATGTGATAGACGTGAATAGCGGCAATCGGTCAAAAGCCGTCGGACAAGAGACCAATGCATTGGAAGTAAATCTGGCAGCAGCTGATGAAATAGCACGTCAAGTAAGACTTAGAGACATGGGCGGTATCATTGTTGTGGATTTCATCGATATGCGAAAGGGTGAAAATCGGCAGAAAGTGTACGAACGGATGCGGAACAATATGGGTGACGACAGAACAAAGCACAACATCTTACCGCTAAGTAAGTTTGGATTGCTGCAAATGACTCGTCAGCGTGTACGTCCGTCAATTGACATTGATGTGGAAGAAACATGTCCTACCTGCTTCGGCAAAGGACGGGCAATGCCTTCCATGTTGTTTACGGATCAACTGAAAGATAAAATAAATTATCTGTATTCTAAGTTGAATGTAAAAAATTTTACGCTCTATATTCATCCTTATGTGTATGCATATATTTCCCGAGGCGTACCGTCGTTAAAAATGAAATGGAAACTGAAATATGGCATGGGCATCAAAGTGTTGCCCTCCCAGAAATTAGGGTTCCTTCAATACAAGTTTTACGATAAAAAAGGTGAAGAAATTGACCTACAAGAAGAAAAAGAAAAGATTTCGTCTAAAAAATGACAAATAACAATAAAGGGTTGTCCGAATGGGCAACCCTTTTGTATTGGCTTAAAAAATTCTTTTGGGGAGATACTCCAAAAATTGAGTTTAAAAATCAATTACTTCACATTTTTTACTGCGGGGGCGGGGTCAGGTGTTTTTGTAACATGCTCATCACGCATAGAGCAAGTGCCGTTAAAAATCGCATCCGGCTCAACAATTAAAGATTTGATTTTCACATCTCCTGTCAATTCTGCAGTCGATCGAAGTGTTAGCGAGTCTGTAGCTTTCACATTTCCTTTTACTTTTCCAATAATTTCAGCGTTTGTACAGGTAAGTGAGCCCTTAAGATTGCCGCTTTCCCCGATTACAACTTTTGAGCGTCCGATAATGTCCCCTTCTACTTCTCCGTCTAATCTAAAATCTGATTCAACTGTAACTTTTCCAACTATTTTTGTGCCGGAAGCTACAATATTTATAATTCCTTGCGAAGAAGTATCACTCCTGTCATTAAAATTTGATGCCATAGGTTGTCTATTTTTACTTGTATCTTTATGTTTTCTAAAATTAATTCTCAATTTTCTAAAAATTAGACTTCAAAGATAAAAACAATAAATGTTAATGCAAAATAAAGTTTTCAGTTTTATTATAAATTATAAAATTATAGACTTGGTCGTTCTACAAAATTCCTTTTTTTTCTGTTGTTCGATTTGTAAATTGTGATTTCAGCATCTTCCAGCAATATCGATTTTGGAAAACGGATAGTTCCATCGGACGAAGATGCATATTCTTTTTGTACTCCCAACACCCTTCGCATTGTTTTCATGGTCTGTCCGAGATTTATTGATGCTAAAAATGGAATTTCTTCTCCGGTCTCTACATTTACTTTAAGGTGAAGTCTATCATCTGTATTTATAATGTACGCATACTCTAATCCTTGCAATTTTGCTTCATCAATCAGCAATTTTTTAATCTCATCATACTCCAACTGTTCGATGCCACTAAAAGTTACAACTCCCTCCAACATATTGCCATTTCTTGCATTTCCGTTGGAATGAAGATGTTTTTTTACCGGTTGCCGTGAAGTGAGCATATTCTGAAGTATCCCGTTTTTTATCAACGTAATTGAATCAGGTGGTATAACTGCTTGTGGGTCAATCGGAGCCAAGTCTCTTTTTACACCCGAAATGGATTGTGCTTTTGAACCGTAATGAACAGTAAGCGAAAGTTGTTTTGAAAGCACTCTGACACCTGTTAGGTTTTGATAATGATTTCCGTTGGAAAATCTTGTTTTAGGTGCTGTATAAAGGTTATTAATTATCTGTTTTACTACACTTTCCACTCGTCCATTGGTTATTAACACCGGACCCATATACGGGTCGTCGGATTTTTCAGTAGAATATTTCAATTTATACTCTTCAACTATTTTATTGACGGCTTCTTCTAATTCTTTTTCAGTCGGAAATTTAGATAATTCGTTCATCCTAAAGCTTCTATACGCACTCACATCTTCGCCTTCTTCTGTCACGCCACTCAGTATGATGTTGAATGTCCCGTTTTGTTGCGGATACATATACATGGAGCCTTCGGTGTCGTAATAGCGAGTTAATTCGTTACTAAATCTAAAACCTGTGCGTAAATTTTCAACCAGCAATCTTTCTTTATTTACTTTTTTTGTTAATAATTTACTTGTTTGCAGTGAAAGTTTCTTGATAGGTTCAAAATTAAAGTTTTCTTTTTTCTGTTCTCGGAATAGGGTAGTGGCAGGCCGCTTTTCAAAATCATCCAAAGCCAGCTCTTCCTCCGAAAGTTTCTCCTGTTTAAGCCATGCCATTTTGTCCACGTAATTTCTTGCAGCGCTCTTGTATGCATTGTCTAAATTTACCCAGATAGCCGTCCGCAGCGACAATTCATCGTCTGAAGGCGGAAGTGAAAAACTGTTCGAGTTTCCCCTAAAATTCTGAGTGCGATGGTAATTACCCACGAGAATCATCGGGCTGCCTTTCCTATAAATGCGAGTGTTTGTCAGCTCTTCGTTCTTTTTGCCAAATGAAGTTGAAAAATTATACTGAAAATTAGTTTCAGTTACCAACAAACTGATAAAAAACGGCTTCGCCAAACTGTCTTTTCGCAAACCTTCTTTTGAGCGGTCTAACTCTATTTTCATCGCTCTCAATACCGGATCATCTTCTAGTTGAGCATTAGAGATAATAGGCAATAAGGCGAACAGAGCGATTATTAAGAAAAAATTATAGGTTGTTGATTTCATTACTGATTAAATTTTCTTGTTACTAAAAACTATCTCTACGGTCTGTCAAGAATAAACGGCTCAATTTTCTGATTGTCGCCGGTTTTCTGAAACTCCAGCTCTTTCACAAGCATCGAAGGGGCGATTGCTGAAACCGGGACTGAACCGGACATTGCACCACACATTCCGTTAAATATTTTTTGGTCGTCCGATTCGGCAATAATCTGTGAAAATGCAGCCAAGGGCGTACCCACAATGTTAATTCCTCGTACTAATTCATCCGGTCGTCCATCGGTGTAAACACGGTAAACCACCAGCGGATTCAGGTAAAACGCGTTGGCTGAAGCGGCGCCGGTCATAGTCAATCCTCCGCTCACTTTGTCGATTCTGTAGCCGAACGACAACCCACGTTTTTTCAATTCTTTTACAAATAGTGCATTTAGAGCCTCGTTTGAAATTGGTTTCGAACTTTCTATCAACATATTCGATTGGCGGGTTTCTGTACCAATATTTAGATTTCCCCGTCCGTGTCCGTTTGATTTTGAAAAACCTTCAATCGGGATGCGGCTCATCAGGAAATTTTTCAAAATTCCATTTTTGATTACTTCCACTCGCTGCCCGCGAATACCTTCATTATCAAATTTGTAATCGCCACTCAAAACGGTATTTTGGTATTTTGAAATAGTGGGGTCAAAGGTTACTGAAAGGCGATCGGGTAGAATCGATTCACCGATTTTCTTTTTCAGCGTCTGCGCATCAGCTCCCGATTTCATACGCGCACCTTCCACACGGTGTCCTAGAAACTCGTGAAAGAAAACGCCGCTCACTTCACCGCTCAACAAAACCGGTCCGGTGTAGCTGTCAATTTTTGGCGAAACCTTTAATGCTGAAAGCGTTTCAGACATTTTTTGGGTATCACTTTTGATTTGCTGAAGAGCAGGAAAGTCTGACATTTTCCTACCAAAATAAATTTTGTAATCTTGCAAAACCATTCCATCGTCAGCCATAACAATACCACCCGTGTAAAGCCTTATAGACGGGTTATTCTGCTCAATTGCTGCACCATCGGTATCAATAAAATACTCACGTGAAAGATTTATTTGAAAATTAACGTAGTTCATTAGAACATCTCGGTTGTCGCCAAGAATTTTTGAAACCGAATTTAGGTCTGAAATAACCTTTTTCTCGTCAAACTCAAGCTTTTTAAACTTCATTTCCGGTTCAAAATAGGTGGAAGCCTTCTCAATCGAAAAATCGGGTGCTGTGTCTTCTTCTTTTGGGCGAGTTGTAAATTCGGTTTGGTTCGACTCCAAATCGTCTTTTGCCTGTGAATAAGCTTGTTGTAACCCTCTCCAAAGCGTCAGTTTAATATCTTCTTCTATATCTTCATCCGGAAGGCTGACCACAAGATTGCTGTTCATATTTCCCGAATAATGCAGGTTGTCAAATTTTCTGTTTCCAACACGCATGGAAATTGCCATCCTTCGTCCAGTGTAATAATTATTGTCAGAAACAGCACCGAAACTACTGGAAATGGTGTGAATAGTATTCTTTTCAACCCTTAAACTAATGTAATAAACCGGAACATCCAACTTGCTCATTACATTGTAGTTACGAGTTAATTCTTTTTGTAAAATTCGGGTTAGCTTATCTTGTGAGTGCGTAGGTAGTGCGACAAAAAATAGCACTGAAGCAAGATAAATATAAATCTCTCTCATAGGTTCTTTACTTAAAGATACATCCGATACACATTCGTTATATATTGCTCAAAACCAACACTTTGATACAAGTTGTTGGCGGCAATTCGCGAAGGATTGGATGTCAGGTAGATTTTTGAAATTCCTTCCGATTTAGCAAAGTCAATGGCATGTTGCATCAACATTTTGCCATAACCTTTTCCACGAGCGTTCTCATCAACCACAACGTCTTCAATCCAAGCCTTTTTCCCGGTCGGAATGCGGTAAAAAGCAACGGAAATGGTTGCAATAATCATTCCGTTTTTTTCTCCAACGAAAAGAAAGGTGTTTTTGTTCTCAATAATTTGCTGCAATTCTTCTCCGTTGGGGATGCGCGACATAGGATTAAGCTGTGGAATTAGTCGTTGTAGAGCTTCCGTTATCTCGGCTTTTGACTCTTTTACTTGGTAGATATTCATATAAATATGGAAGTGAATTGTTAAATTACAGCCAAAGATAATAATACTTTGAAGAATAGTAAAAAGATAAATGAATTCACTGTAAATGAACAAGATAAACTTTCAATAAATCGTATTATTGTATTTTTCCTAAAAACGTGAAACAATCCACAAATTTACCTTTGTAGTTCGGTGCTTTCTTGAAAATCCCATATACAGAAGATCCTGAACCCGACATCGATGCGTACAACGCACCCATTTCGTAAAGTTCTCTTTTTATCAACGCTATTTTTGGGTGTTTATGAAAAATAGATGGTTCAAAATCGTTGAAAATAAGGTTTTTCCACTCTCCAACAGGTCTTTTAATCAACTCGGATAATTTTATTTCAGGTACTTTAGGCGTTACGCCGGCATACGCTTCAGCCGTAGAGATGTGAATATCCGGTTTTACAAGCAGCAGCCAATAACCTTGCAACGATAAATTTACGGGCGTAAAGATATTCCCGATTCCTGTGGCAAAAGTGGGTTTGTTTTGAATGAAAAATGGGCAGTCAGCACCTAATTTCGCTGCAAAATATTCAAGCTCTTTTGTGGAAATATGTAAGTCAAAAAGCTCATTGATAGCTTTTAAGGTAAATGCAGCATCGGCTGAGCCACCGCCTAAACCGGCGCCAAACGGTATTTGCTTTAATAACGAGATATCGATTGGCGGAAATTGATACTCTGTTCGCAGTAATCTGTAAGCTTTAATTATCAGGTTGTCTTCCGGATTGCCCTTGATTTCAATGCCTGACGATGAAAAACTGTAATCTGCTGCACTTTCCGACGGCTCAATGGAAAGCACATCATAAAGTCCAATTGGGTAAAAAATAGTTTCAATATTATGGTAGCCGTCCGGTCGGCGTTCAGTTACATTTAAGCCGATATTGATTTTTGCGTTTGGGTAGATTCTCATAGTTAATGGATGTAAGAAAAACATATACAATACGATAGCTCCAGATAGATAAAGTTTTTATTTATATGTTTTATTATCTTTATTCAAAAAATTATCTAAAAAACAAGACATCAAAGGTACTATTTTAAGTTTGAGTTATCAACATTTTGTTTATATGTTTTTTTGTCGGAAATTCTTTTCTTTCGTAATTTTGAAGTCTATTTTAAAAAATAAATATGACTGACCAAAGAAGAAATAGACATATACCGGAATATGATTCACCTGTTTTAGCCAACGAATATGGTAAGCTGCCGCCGCAGGCCTTGGAATTAGAAGAAGATGTGCTGGGTGCAATCATGCTTGAAAAAGACGCATATTCGCTGGTTTCAGATATTTTGAAGCCGGAATATTTTTATAAGACCACGCACCAAAAAATTTTTGAAGCCTTTGTAGATTTAGCGCTTCATCAGGAACCGATTGATATGCATACGGTTACTGAAAAACTACGGAAAAAGGGGACGCTTGACGAAGTGGGTGGACCTTATCAGATCACGTTGCTTACATCGCGCGTTGCATCAGCGGCTCACTTGATTTATCACTCTCAAATCATAGTGCAAAAATACTTGGCACGCGAACTGATTCGTCTCTCAAGAGAAGTGCAAACCAAGGCTTTCGACGAAAAAATGGACGTGGATGATTTAATGCAAGAAGCTGAAATGAAGCTGTTTGAAATCACGCAACAAAACTTGAAGAAGGATGTTGTGCAGATCAATCCCGTTATTGAAGAAGCGCGTGAACGAATGAAAGATGCGGCACGGAAACAAGGAGCTAGTGGGCTTGCTACCGGTTTTCACGATTTGGATAAAATTACTTCGGGCTGGCAAAAATCTGACTTGATAATTATCGCGGCGCGTCCGGCAATGGGAAAGACGGCATTTGTACTTTCCATGGCAAAAAATATGGCTGTTGATTACAACATACCGGTTGCTATCTTTTCGCTCGAAATGGCTAATGTGCAATTGGTCAATCGTCTATTGATGAATGTTTGTAATTTGGAAGGTGAAAAAATAAAAAACGGGCAACTTACTCCGAAAGAATGGGAGCAGTTTGACAGGGATGTTACCCGCCTGTATGATGCGCCAATTTACGTGGACGACACACCAAGCCTATCCATTCTCGAATTAAGAAGCAAGGCTCGCAGATTAGTAAAGGAACACAATATTCAAATTATCATCATTGACTACCTGCAACTGATGAATGCGAGTGGTAGAACTTACGGAAGTCGTGAGCAGGAAGTAAGTATGATTTCACGTTCGTTGAAAGGGTTGGCAAAAGAGCTTGACTTGCCTATCGTTGCTCTTTCGCAGCTCAATCGTAGCGTAGAAGGACGTTCCGGTATAGAAGGCAAACGTCCGCAACTTTCAGACCTTCGAGAGTCGGGAGCCATTGAGCAAGATGCTGATATGGTGTGTTTCATCCATCGTCCAGAGTATTACGGAATTCTTACGGATGGGAATGATTCATACGAAGGTATTGCCGAAATAATAATAGCAAAGCACCGTAATGGTGCTACAGGTGACGTGAGAATGCGATTTAAAAATGTATATGCTAAGTTTACGAATTTTAATGAAGATACTAATTTCATGAGCAAACCTTACAAAACGGTCTCTTCAAAAATGAATGATGATTTTGATGTAGATGAATCTGCTGCTGATATTCCTAATCACCTTCGCAATGCGCCTATGCAAGGACACGATGAAGTACCGTTTTAAGAGTATAATTTGTGGCAGTAAGTAGTTGATATTTTTAGCCTTCGGCTACACAGTTTTTTGCCAAATTATCTCCTTTTTATTATCTTTGCACTCCTAAAAAACACGATGCCTACACACGATAAATGGTGTAAACTCCTATTAATTTGTAAAATTTGAAATTAAAATGTTTGAAAGTTTAAGCGAGAGATTAGAACGGTCATTTAAGATACTCAAAGGGGAAGGAAGAATCTCGGAAATCAATGTAGCCGAGACGTTGAAAGATGTACGTAGGGCGCT
This sequence comes from Bacteroidales bacterium, assembly GCA_012518275.1. Classification (GTDB taxonomy): domain Bacteria; phylum Bacteroidota; class Bacteroidia; order Bacteroidales; family Paludibacteraceae; genus UPXZ01. The sequence continues at coordinate 23,240 of JAAYSS010000009.1, read as the reverse complement.
GCTGGATGCCGACGTAAACTACAAGGTAGCCAAAACATTTACCGACACGGTGAAAGAAAAAGCTCTCGGGCAAGATGTACTTACCTCGCTGAAACCGCAGCAGTTGATGGTGAAGATTGTTCACGATGAATTGACACAACTGATGGGTGGAAGCAGCGTGGACATCAACCTAAAAGGTTCACCAACGGTGATTTTAATGTCCGGACTTCAAGGTTCCGGTAAAACCACTTTCTCCGGAAAATTGGCTAATCTGCTGAAAACCAAACGTGGCAAACGTCCACTCCTTACTGCTTGCGACGTTTATCGACCCGCAGCTATTGAGCAACTTAAAGTGCTTGGTGAGCAACTCGATATTCCGGTATATGCTGAAGAAGATAATAAAAATCCGGTAAAAATAGCCGAAGCAGCTATTCATCATGCTCGCCAAATGGGTAATGATGCGGTAATCATTGACACGGCCGGTCGTTTGGCGATAGACGAGCAAATGATGAATGAGATAAGCGCCATTAAGCAGGCAATCAATCCACAGGAGATTCTTTTTGTGGTAGATGCTATGACCGGACAGGATGCCGTAAATACTGCCAAAGAATTTAACGAACGGTTGAATTTCGATGGGGTAGTGCTGACCAAATTAGACGGGGACACACGCGGTGGTGCGGCTCTTTCTATTCGAACTGTTGTCGATAAGCCGATAAAGTTCATTGGAACCGGTGAAAAAATGGATGCACTCGATGTGTTCCACCCCGAGCGAATGGCCGACCGTATCCTTGGTATGGGTGATATCGTTTCGCTGGTAGAAAAAGCACAAGAGCAATACGACGAAGAAGAAGCGCGCCGAATCAGCAAGAAAATTGCTAAAAACCAGTTTGACTTCGACGACTTCATGTCGCAGATTCAGCAAATCAAAAAAATGGGTAATATCAAAGACCTTGCATCGATGATTCCCGGGATGGGAAAAGCACTGAAAGATGTTGATATTGATGATGATGCTTTCAAAGGAATAGAAGCGATTATCCATTCGATGACCCCTTATGAGCGGGCAAATCCCGCATCCATCAATGGAAGTCGAAAAAACCGAATTGCGAAAGGCAGCGGAACAACCGTTATGGAAGTAAATCGGTTGTTAAAGCAGTTTGACCAAATGAGTAAGATGATGCGTCACGCAACCTTAAGACAAGGAGTTCAGCACTTTAGAAAGCGAAGAAGATAAAGAAAAGTGCCAATCTGCCGACGTGCAAATTGGCACTTTTTGCTCTGTTTTGAATTATTACACAGCAAATAACCTTCAACTAACGGACTAAACTAACTCTAACAACAATCCAATAATTATGAAATTAATCGACGGAAAATTAATCTCTCAACAAATCAAAGCCGAGATAGCAGAAGAAGTAAAAGCGATGGTTGCCACCGGAAAGCGCGCGCCGCATTTAGCCGTTATCATCGTGGGGCACGACGGCGGAAGTGAAACTTACGTGGCAAGCAAAGTAAAATCGTGTCACCAAGTGGGTTTTCAGTCCACGAAAATCGCCTTTGAAGATACGATTACCGAAGCTGAGCTCTTAGCTGAAATTGAGAAGCTGAACAACAATCCTGAATTAGACGGATTTATCGTGCAACTTCCCCTTCCCAAACACATTTCAGAACAAAAAGTCATCGAAGCTATCGACTATCGCAAGGATGTGGACGGCTTTCACCCCATCAACGTGGGACGGATGTCCATCGGGCTGCCGTGCTACGTATCAGCCACCCCTTCAGGCATTATGGAACTGCTGAAACGGTACGAAATTCCTACTTCGGGCAAGCATTGCGTCGTTATCGGCAGAAGTAATATTGTCGGAAAACCGATTGCTTCGCTGATGATGCAAAAGACCAATCCCGGTGATTCCACCGTTACCGTTTGCCACAGCCGCACCAAAAACCTGAAAGAACTTACGCTGCAAGCCGACATTATTATTGCCGCGCTGGGCAGTCCCGAATTTCTTACAGCCGATATGGTAAAAGAAGGCGCTGTTGTTATTGACGTGGGTACTACGCGCGTGCCCAGCACTGAAACCAAGAGCGGCTTCCGGCTGAAAGGCGATGTAAAATTTGACGAAGTGGCTCCCAAATGCTCGTACATCACACCCGTACCCGGCGGCGTAGGACCGATGACCATAGTTTCGTTGCTGCGAAATACACTGCTGGCAGCAAAAGGAGAAGTGTATAGTTTTTAGCTTGCTCCGACAGGTCAGGCAGCACGAAGTCCGAAATCCAGAACCTGAAACAGTTCCCCGCTCACACGGATAAATATCCGCGCGAGCGGAGCAGAAATACAACGTCCGCAGCATCTCGACCCTGATTGTTTTCAAAGACGGCAAATAAGCCACTCGATTTATAGGAATAAAAAACAAAAATTACTTGATGAAAGGAATGAAGAAATTAGTGTAAGTATTAATAAATGTTGTATCTTTATTGCGTAAATAAAACGTTAGGGGTAATTCAAAAAAAAATTTAAACATTGATTTATTATGTACGACAAAATTTTTATAAGCTACGCAAAAGAAGACTTTGCATATGCTGAAAAACTCTATAATTACCTTGAAGAGAATGATTTTAAACCTTGGATAGACAAGAAAGGAATATTGCCTGGTCAAAATTGGGATTTTGTTATAAAGAAAGCATTGAGAGAAGCCAATTACATTATTCTCTTGTTATCTGACACTTCAGTGCAAAAAAGAGGCTATGTCCAACGAGAATTTAAAACTGCATTGGATTATGTTGAGGAAAAATTGGAGGATGACATTTATATCATACCTCTTAAAATAAACAATTGTGAGATTCCTGAAAAACTTTCACGATTTCAATGGATAGAATATGAACCTTTAACGAGTTTTGAATTAATTCTTCGTTCTTTAAATCTCCAAAGAGAAAAATATATAGAATATGAACGGAAGCAAATAGCAGCTAAAGAAACATTTGCTTATGAAGAATACAATAATGAATACGAATATGGGAATTCAACAAAGTTTGTAATTCAGACAAAGCATATCCAATTTAAAGACGAATCAAATACAAATTTGCTTGAGCTTAACTCAATAATTCGTGGAAAACAAGCTGAATTTGTAACGAATAGTAGAAAAGACTTTCATGAAATCACAGGGGAATTAATTGCTTTTGAATATGAAAGTCAAGACTGGATTTATGAAATTTCATATACTCCTAATTTCATATCAAAATCTATTATTAGTATAAATGAGAACTTTTATGCGTATACTGGAGGTGCACATGGAAACGGTTTTATTAATGCTTTAAACTATCATTTAAATCCATTATTTAAGATTTCATTAGAAGATTTATTTGACTATGATGACCATAAAGCAGTATTGGATTTCATTTCAAAATATTGCTATGAAGATTTGAGAAAGAATTACAATGAATGGTTTACACCCAATGAGGAGGAATTACAAAATCAAACTCCTGATACTTTATTTTGGGAGGGAAGTTTAAACCCTGAATGGGAGAAGTTTAATACTTTCTTTATAACAAAAAATGGTATTGAAATTATATTTAATACGTATTCTGTGAGCTCTTATGCTTTCGGAGTACAAACTGTTGCAATTTCAAATGACAAACTTTTAGCTTGTTTGACAAAACCTGAGATTTTTTTAAGTTTTATGAACAAAGTACAATAAAAGAACTACCCCTAACAAGCGGTATAGCCAATAAGGGTTTCAGTGGTATGCGAAAGTTTGTAGCACGCTTCAATTTTTCGTGTAACTTGGCAGGAAAGTAGGCCGCAGTCCCCCCCCCCCGTCCCTTCGGATATGCCCGATAAATAAGTAAATAACAGCGTTGGTTGGCGGGATTTAGCTAATCCCGCCTAATTTATTATAAGAATTTGTAATTCGGTATTGAATAAATTTCTATCTTTACAGCGAAGTTTGTTGTCGGATTATAAATCCTAATAGCAAGAAAGCTGGGATTAGTTAAATCCCAGCAAACGGCGCACAACTTGCAGCTATAAAGAGTATATTCGGAAGGACGGACAATGGCACTGCTATATACATACATACTTGCATGTTTTTTCTTGCTCTGACGACCAACGCACGGATAAATATCCGCGAGCGGGGTTGTTTGGTTCTTAAGGAGCGACTAATTTAGCATTACTTGTACTCGTCTAATTGCTTTAATGTCATCTTTCGTCAATCCTTTTAGTTCTGCCAATTCCACCGCATCCGAGTAGCTCTCCACTCTAAAACCATCCACCTCAAAATTGTATTCTTTGAAAAACAATTCAAACGGATAGATAGAAAGTTTTTTTATCACCTCGTACACGTCATGAAAGCTTCTTGCCTCCATAGAATCGTGCATATCCAACACCCCTTTTTCGGGGTTGTCCACTCTGATTACTATATTATATCTCATACTGTTATTTCTTTTTTGGGATGAGGATAATCCTCACTGGTTCTCCTACTTTCTAAATATTCGCGAGCGGGGCGTTGCTTGCAAAAAAGTCCCGCTGGCGCAGGTGTTTACCTGTGCCTTGCCTAAAAGGCAATTAATAATTATTCTATCAAAATTATATCTAATAGTCCTTTTCCGCCCGCATAGTCAATGGCACTGCTATATACATACTTGCTTGCATATTTTTTCTTGCTCTAACGACCAACGCACGGATAAATGTCTGCGCGTTGCTTGAAAAGCAATTATTCCATTGTTTTCATGCTATAAATTTTAGAGGTTAATAATTTGATTATTTGCATTTGCAAGATAGGTTGTTTTTTTGAAATGTGCAACTTTTTTGTGTTTAATGTGGCGAAGTTATCGACGAGCTGCCGAGAGTTCTTTTTATTGCAGAATAAATTATTCTGATGTACCGGCAGCTCTTTTCTCGCCGGTGGAGTTTCCGAAATCACCAAAAGGATACTTTTCATATCGGCGGAGTTTCCGAAATCACTAAAAGGGCACTTTTCACATCGGCGTAGCTTCCGAAACTACAAAAAGAGCTCTTTTCATATCGGCGTAGCTTACGCTGATGTGCCGGAAGCTCTTTTTATGTCGGCGGAAGTTCCGACAGGCATATGCCGGGGTAAGATTGGGCAGGGCAGGGGAAACCAAGAAAAAATAATGAAGACTATGGTTTTCAAAAACCATAGCTTCAATGAGAACCAATCAAGAATAGTTAAACTGTTTACGCCAGTTTCTCCATTTCCTTCAGCAGGAAATTTTTATTTTTCACACCTACAAAGCGTGCAGCTTCCTTTCCATCCTTGAATGCAATTAGGGTAGGGATGCTGCGGATGCCGTATTTCTGTGCCAGCGATTGGTTTTTGTCCACGTCCACTTTGGCAACCTTGAAGCTGTCGCCGCTGCTTGAAGCTACGTCGTTCAGGATGGGCAGCATTAATTTGCAAGGTGCACACCATTCAGCCCAAAAATCCACCAGCACAAGCTTTCCTTTCAATTGATGGTTGAAATTTTTATCCGTTAGGATTAATATTTCTTCGTGTGGCGGAACGTTTTCCAAGCCTTTCAATTTCAACCGCGAGTAGATTACCAAAATGATAAAAAGTGCGGCGATTACACCGATTATTATTAAAACTGTTTTCATAGATGAGAAGTTATAACATATATTATTTTTGTTGTTAATGGATCCGTTTCTTATTCAAGAAACATGCATTGATCCGTTTTTTTTATGATTTGCAAAGTTAATAAAATATATTTTATATTACAATAGTATCACTATTTGGATTTGGATTTAGATTGTTTGAAAAATATTATTACTTTTGTACTCCATATTTTAGAAAGGCGTTTTTCGAAAAGCCATTAAATTTTTATTTTGTTCCAAAGTTGATTTTTTTCAACTTAAAATCATAAGCTTACATGCTAAAAAAAGACCTTAACCCTGAACTTATTCAATCTCTTTGTACCGATTCAGAAAAAGCACTCCAGTTTATTGCTGATTTGAAGTGGGAAGATGGTTTCGTGTGTCGCAAGTGCGGACATACCAATTATTGTAAGGGTAAATCCTTTGCTTCTCGCCGATGCACGCGTTGTAAGAGAGAAGAAAGCGCCACGGCAAACACGATTTTTCATAACTGCAAATTTCCTATCCATAAAGCATTTTACATTGTTTATTCGGTTTGCATTGAAAAAAGAAAAATTTCAGCCAAGGAGCTTTCCGATGAGTTGAAACTTAACCCGATGACTTGCTGGAAATTCCGAAGAAAAATAAAGGAATGTATTGAACAACACCAGGATAAGCCGAGTGACGAGATAAGTTTGATTGACATTTTATTACCTACATAAATTTGAAAGAATATGTTATCGAAACCCGCGACTCCTGACCAATACGTTGCCGGACTTTCTGAAGATCGGCGGAAAGCGATACAAAAAATCCGCGAAATACTTAAAGAAAATCTTCCCGAAGGTTACGTGGAAGAAATTAGTTATGGAATGATTGGCTATGTCGTGCCGTTTTCCATTTATCCTGCCGGCTATGCCGTGAAGCCGAAAGTGCCGCTTCCGCTGATAAATTTGGGCAACACCAAAGGGCATATAGCGCTTCATCATATGGGTGTTTACTCTGTCCCGGGTATTGCAGAATGGTTTCAGACCGAATATCCAAAGCATAGCAAAACCAAATTGGATATGGGAAAAGGGTGCATTCGCTTCAAAAACATGGATGATATTCCGTATCAATTGATTGGTGAGTTAGCACAGAAAATTGATGTGCCGACATGGATTAAAACGTATGAAACGGTGGTAAGAAAGCGTTCTTGACTCTGAAATGAAGTAAATCAAGGCGAAGTTCGTGTTCAAATTTGTCTCGTTTTTCTGTACCGATTTTTCCGATATATTTATCTGTCAGTTCTCTTCTAAACTATATTTTTTCATTTTTCAATTCGTTATAATATTGTTGTTGTATTTTTTTGGCTTTCTCAATTTCAGTTTTATCTCATCCAACCTTCGATTATATAGCCTCTATTGCTGTTGTTTGTAAATTCAAAAGAAGTGCATAAAAATCACCCATAAAATCGTCCTTGCCATGTATCCAACTCTTCCAACCGCTTTTCAATCTTATGCACGAACTCGTAATTTTTTAACCCCCAGTTTGGGGCAATTAAAAATTCATCGGGTGATTGTGATACAAAACGTTCGACGGCTATTTTCGGGTTTAATCGTTCCAAAAATTCCACAACAAGCTCAATGTATTCTTCGGCTGTCATCAAGTGAAACCATTCCGGGTTTTCGTTGTACTGACGTGCCATTTTTGTCCCTTTTATCAGTTGAAGTTGATGAAGTTTTAGGGCAGTAAGTGGAAGTTTGGATATTTTTTCAGCATGCGAAAGCATTATTTCTTTGTTTTCTTTCGGAAGTCCCAGAATCAAGTGAGCACCGGTGCGAAGTCCCTTGTCCGATGTCTTAAATATTGCTTCTTCGGCACAAGCGTAGTCATGTTTTCGGTTGATAAATTCGAGCGTGGAATCGTTTGTGCTTTCAATGCCGTACTCAATCATCACGTACTTGGATTTATTCAATTCTGCAAAATAATCGAGCAGTTCATCACTGATGCAGTCGGGACGGGTGCCCACAACAATTCCGGCAACTTTCGGATGCTGAAGAGCTTCTTCGTAGATTTTAATCAGGTTTTCGAGTTTGTCGTAGGTGTTTGTATAGCTTTGAAAATAAGCAAAATATAATTGGCTCTCATATTTGTGGTTAAAAAAGTCAATACCTTCAACTAGTTGTTCGTAAACAGATTTCACGGGTTTGGCATATCTCGGGCTGAAACTCTGATTGTTGCAATACGTACAACCGCCCACGCCTTTACTGCCGTCGCGATTGGGGCAAGTGAAGCCGGCATGGATGGATATTTTTTGGATACGTTCCGAAAACTCTTGCTTGAGAATAGTGTTATAATTGAGATAACGCAAAATCTTTAACTTTGATGTAAACTTTAAGAATTAAACTACAAAGTCATCCTGACTTTTTTCTAAAAACATAGAAAACATAGTTTTCAATCTTATTTTCTCTTATTTTCGTAAACATAGCGAAAAATATCTTCGATATTTTTAAACTATGTAGTCGAAATTGGGTAAAAGTGAATTTAAAAAGACTACTGTTCACTATGTTTTAAAAGTCGAGACGAGTTCTACAAATTAAACGAATGTTACGAATATTTATTTATCATATTTTAAAAGTAGTTTAGGTATAATTTACTGATACGCAATATTGTTCTTTTTGCAATATTGAACAAAGTTATCAAGCATCGCCGTGTTCATTTTTTCGTCAAGTACAACAGCCACTTTTCCTTCTTTATCAAAAACAAGAAGCAGTTGCCGTTTCCATAAATATTGAGTTTTCACTTTTACACCTTGAATATAAGCTACATACTTGTTTTTATCATTATACCTTTTCCTAAATATGATGAGTTCATTCAGAAACCGGAAAGTATCTTTTGCATTTCCCTTAAAGTATTCCACTTCGTAGGCATTATCTACCCAAGATTCGCCATATCTTTGGTATCCCCAAAGTGAAAATGTATCGTATTCCGTTGAATCTGTTGGGCTATCAATTACCTTCCAATGGGAAAGATAAAATGACATCTGCCCATATTCATACACCGTTTGAAGGTTATACACTTGCGAAAACACCCCCATGGATAATAGAGATAAGATAGGAATAATCAAAAATTTTTTCTTTAGAAAAAAGAAGAACAAAATACGACTTCAAAGCCAATTCTGTTCTTCTAAATTTATATTCTTAATTTATTAAACGCCCAAATCTTTTCTCACCGCGTTAATTTTCTCGTCTGCCTTCGAATTGGCGGAAGCGTAGTCGGCACGTGATTTTATTTCGCCGCGCACTTCAATGTAAAACTTGATTTTCGGCTCGGTACCCGAAGGACGGACGGAAATTTTAGTGCCGTCTTCCGTGAAAAACTGCAATACGTTGGATGTGGCAGGCATCACCAAGTTAGTAGCTTTGCCGCTTGCTACATTCGTTTGTTTCAATGTTTGATAATCCTTGATTATGGCAACTTTTGAACCCGCTATTTCTTTCGGCGGATTAGCACGATAATCAGCCATCATTTGCTGAATTTCTTCTGCTCCCGATTTACCTTTACGAACCACAGAAATTCCTTTTTCCTTGCCGTAACCATATTCCACATAAATATCTTGCAACAATTCAAACAGCGTTTTGCCATTGTCTTTTGCCCATGCGGTAATTTCAGCCATCAGTGCACAAGCTGAAACAGCGTCTTTATCACGCACAAAATCTTCAGCCAAAAAACCAAAGCTCTCTTCGCCGCCACCGATGTAATCTTTCACACCTTCGTTTTTACGCATTACTTCGGCAATCCATTTGAAACCGGTGAAAGTATCGTAATATTCCACGTTATTTTTGCGGGCAATATCAGCCATTACTTCGGTTGTAACGATAGTTTTCACCACGTATTCCTTTCCATTAAGCCTTCCGAGTTCTTTCCAGCGGGTAATCAGGTAATAAATGTAAATCAGGAAAATTTGATTCCCGTTAAATAAAATCCACTCGTTGTTTTCATCTTTCACAGCAATTCCAATTCTATCCGAATCGGGATCGGTTGCCATAACGATGTCTGCATCAGTTTCTTTCGCTTTTTTAACTGCTAAAGCCAAAGCTGCAGGCTCTTCGGGATTTGGGGAAATTACCGTCGGGAAATTTCCGCTGATAACATTTTGCTCGGGTACATCAATGATGTTGGTAAAACCGTATGCACGTAAAGCGTCAGGGACAAGCTTGATTCCCGTGCCGTGAATGGGAGTATAAACGATTTTCAAATCCTTGTTACGCTCGATGGCTTCGGGTGAAAGAATCAATGTTTTAATTCGTTCCAAGTAAATTTGGTCCACTTCTTTCCCAATGATTTCAATCAAATCCTTGTTTCCGTCAAACTTAATATCGTTCACATTTTTGATTTTATTCACTTCGCTAATCACGTTTGCATCGTGCGGGGCAATCATTTGCGCGCCGTCGCCCCAATACGCTTTGTAGCCGTTGTATTCTTTCGGGTTGTGTGAAGCAGTAATGATGACACCGCTTTGGCAACCGAAGTGTCGGATTGCAAAGGATGTTATCGGGGTAGGGCGTAGGTCTTCCCATAGATATACTTTTATCCCGTTTGCCGAGAAAATATCTGCTGATATTTCTGCAAACTTTCGGCTGTTATTCCGGCAGTCGTGCCCAATAACCACACTGATTTGTGGCAAATCGGGAAATTGTGAAAGCAGGTAATTACTCAATCCTTGTGTGGCGGCGCCCACGGTGTAAATATTCATTTTGTTTGTTCCGGCACCCATAATACCGCGCAGTCCGCCCGTTCCAAATTCTAAATCTTTATAAAATGCTTCGATAAGTTCGGTTTTGTCTTCTGCATCTAAAAGTTGTTTTACTTCTGCCTTTGTTTCAGCGTCATAATTTCCGTCGAGCCATACTTGAGCACGAGCGGTTACGTCTTTTAATAATTCGTTGTCCATATTTTTGAGTTAAATGTTTGTAAATTTGAAAGTTAATAAATTCGAAAGCACTTTTTTACTTCTTTATATTCGGTTCTTCCAATCCGTATCCTTTTTTCTTATCTTCGGCTTTGAGCAGGAATGCAAATAGCAATGCAAGTACGCCAAATGCGGTAAAAATCAGCATTGGGAGCGTATAATCATAGGTGTTTACAGTCAGTCCGTCTCTTACAGTTTGTCCGGTAATGCAGTACTTATTCAAAACAATACCAATCAGATAAGGTACACCCATCAATCCCCAATTTTGCACCCAGAAAATCAGTGCGTAACCAGTTCCAAGTTGTTTCTCAGGGATAATTTTCGGAACGGAGGGCCACATTGCCGAAGGCACCAATGAAAAACCGATGCCTAACATCAGGATTAGAACAATGGCAAAAATCCAGTTGTGCACAAAAGGTAGGGAGAACATGGCGTGTACAAAGATAAGAATCAAAGACCCTATAATCATAATGGTTGCGCCTTTTCCCTTTTTATCATAAATTCCACCAAATAACGGAGTTAGTAAAATATTTCCAAAAGGAAGTAGTGCCGGAATAATACCAGCAAGAGATTCTTCCACGCCGAATTTATTGACCATCAAGTCTGCTGCGTATTTCAGAAACGGAAATACAGCCGAGTAAAACAGAACGCAAAGAATGGCGATGTACCACCATCCTCGGTTGGTAATGATGCTTAAAATATCTTTTACCTTGAATTCTTCTTCTGGTTCATCGTTTGCATCGGTGTTTTCAGCAATGGACGCATCCAGTTTTTTATCCATAAAAATATAAACGATAAAGGATATCATCCCGATACAGAGCATGATAAGCGCAACAAGTATGGGGCGCGAAACGTCAATATGACCAAATGCTTTTGCAATGGGAACGGATGTGGAAAGTGCTAACGCCGTACCAATACGTGCCATAGCCATTTCGAGACCCATGGCAAGCGCTAATTCTTTGCCTTTGAACCATTTGTAGATGATTTTTGACACTGTAATTCCGGCTACTTCTATACCTACTGCGAAAGTGGCAAAGCCAAGTGCGGCCACCAAGACCTGCGTTTTCACGCCGAAAATCATCTGTCCGTCAAGTGAATGGGTAGATACTGCCCAGTATTTTATCAAAGTCCCGACAACCATCACAATGGTGGCGGTCATTCCGGTGAAGCGTACACCCATTTTGTCAAGGATAATACCGCCGATGATAAGCATAAACAGGAATACGTTAAACCAGCCGTATCCGCTATTGAAGAATCCAAAATCGTCGCTTGTCCAGCCGATTTGTCCTTCTAAAAGCCCCTTTAAGGGAGCCATGATGTCAGTTAAATAATATGCACAGAGCATGGTAAATGCCACTACTGCAAGCGCCCCCCAACGGGCGGTTTTCGAATCGCGAAGCGATGCAATCGTTTTATCACTCATAAATAAAATCTGTTATTGTTATTTTGAAGCACAAAGCTACTTAAAAAATCTCAAAAACAGAGAATATAACGATGAAAAAATGGTTTATCGATAAAAATCAAGCTTTAAATTTAGACAACTAAACTATAACTATTAGAAACAAAAAAGGCAGGTGTAATTCTGCCTTTAATTCTCTATTCCTTATTTTGGTGTTTGAATCTCAACTTTCTATTCTTATCAAATCCTTTGGGTTTTACCATCGGCATATTGTCTTGACTTTCTAATTTTCTATTACGAATATATGCTTTCCCGGGAACATACATCGGCATGTTATCGGGACCAACGTGGATAATGCGGGGATTTTCCTGCGCAAGTGAAGGCTGTTTGAAATTCGGATTGGGATACTTATTCGATGGGGGCGTAAAGTGTTTTTTTATAATTGATGAGTCTGCCGGATTTTTGAATCGAAATTTTCTGATATCACCTTTTGGAGATAAGGATTTACCATCAAGATTCAGCGAATCAATATATCGATTTATCTGTTCTTGGAGTTTTAGTGAATCTTTCAGAAAAGGAATGGAAGGGTATCTATTTAATTTTAACGGATTTGTGTTTTCGTTTTCAGCATTTCCACTTTGACCGTAACCAAAAGTGAATACCGAAAAAAGCAATGCTGTAAAAAGTAGAATTTTTTTCATGTGGTTATTGTTCATTAAGGATACAGAACACACATTTACAAGGCAGTTCCGTAAGGTTAAGATTTTCACAAATATAGCCTATTTTATTCAAATATTTTTCCATTTCTATTTATTTAACAAACTTTCGAAAATACAATTTTTTCGATAAATTCTCGCTATCTTTGTGTTTCACAAATCACTTAATTCAATTGTAATGAAAAAGTTATTTTATTTTCTAACGTTGTTATTGATAATGATTTTGATAGTTGGCTGTGCCAATAAAAACAACGAAACAATGAAGAAAAAAGCAATTATTCCTGTTCGTTCGATTGATAAAATCAGTAAATCTCTTGTAGATTCACTGGGAGAGACAAGTAAATTCCGTATTGAAAAAGGGGTAGCGCAAGTGGCAAATCTTTGGCAGGAGTCGGACGGTACCGTCGATGATTTTGAAAATTTCTGTAAAACCTATTTCGTGGCTGACACGGTAGAGCTTGACAAGCTGTACAGCAGGTTGGAAAGAAATTTTGAAGCCATCAACGGTTTACTTCACCAAGTGGACGTGAAGTTGAAAGAACCGGTGCAGATGACCGATATTGAAAGCTCGCCGATGGATTTGCTTTTTGCCGGATACGATGTAACGGCACATCTAAAAGAAGATTTTTACAACAATAAAATAGCTTTTATCACGGCGCTGAATTTCCCGTTTTATACATTGGAAGAGAAAACCGAACTTGGGAAAAACTGGACGAACAAGCAGTGGGCATACGCGCGAATGGGCGACCAATTTACCGAAAGGATACCTGCATTAATAGTTCAAGAAGTTTCACGAACTCTTTCTGATGCTGATAATTACATATCAAATTATAATATTTTTATGGGTAATTTGCTAAACGAGCAAGGCAAAACTTTATTTCCTGACGAGATGAAGTTAATTTCTCATTGGGGATTGCGGGACGAATTGAAATCGAATTATGCAGATACGCTCAACGGTGTGAAAAAACAGGAGATGATTTACACCGTGATGAAGCGAATTATCGACCAGACAATCCCGAGCCAGGTTATAAATAGCGCTGAGTTTACTTGGAATCCGATTTCGAACCAGGTTTTTCAAAACGGGAATGAAGTTTCCGCTACACCTGAAGATGACGTCCGCTATGAAACATTGCTGAAAAATTTCCGCGTGATGAAAGCTGTTGATGCCTACTCGCCAAATTTCCCCAATGCAATTTCCAGGAACTTTGACCAAACCATGGAAATTCCGGTGGAAGATGTAAAACAACTTTTCAAAACATTGCTCTCATCACCGCAAGTGAAGCAAGTAGCAAAACTGATACAAAATCGCTTAGGACGAGATTTGAGACCTTTCGATATTTGGTACAATGGATTCAAAGCACGCGGAACCATTTCTGAAGATGAATTGACTAAAATTACTTCTGCAAAATATCCGAACCCAAAAGCTTTTGAAAATGATTTAGTTAATATCCTTGTGAAGTTAGGTTGGAACGCCGATAAAGCACAAGAAATTGCATCGCTTGTACAGGTGGATCCATCCACAGGAGCGGGGCATGCTTGGGGTGCAGTAATGCGTGGCGATAAAGCACGGCTGCGTACTCGAATCGGTGAAAAAGGAATGGATTACAAAGGTTACAACATCGCGGTACACGAATTTGGACATAATGTGGAACAAACCATCACACTGAACGACGTCGATTACTGGATGCTTAACGGTGTGCCGAACAATGCATTTACCGAAGCTGTAGCTTTTATGTTCCAAAAGCGGGATTTGGAATTGCTTGGATTCAAAAACGCCAATCCGGATGCGGATGCTTATTTGGCATTGGATAATTTTTGGGCGAGTTATGAGATAATGGGCGTGGCACTGGTGGACATAGCCGTTTGGGAATGGATGTACGCCAATCCGAAAGCTACTCCTGCACAACTAAAAGAAGCCGTTATCACCGAAGCCAAAAAAGTGTGGAATGAGTACTACGCCGGCATTCTTGGTGATAAAGATGAACCGATTCTCAGCATTTATTCGCACATGATTGATTATCCGCTTTATCTATCATATTACCCGATTGGGCACCTGATTTCGTTCCAAGTGGAGCAAGCCATGAAAGGTAAAAACATGGCTGATGAAATGCAACGGATGTACACACAAGGTCGCATTGTTCCACAGCTTTGGATGAAAAATGCAGTTGGCACAGAGATTTCCACTGAACCGTTGCTTAGAGCAGTGGATGATGCGTTGAAAAGCTTGCAGTAGTGCTTGAAGAAATCAGTCTTACGGTTAATAAAGCATACTTTTTAATAAAAAAACGGGTACTAAACCCGTTTTTTATTATTTGTTGTATTCCACAGTTCGTCCTTCTTTGCTGCTTTGAAATGCCAATTCAATAACTCGTATCACATTGCGGGCTTCTTCCGGTTTTACGGCAAGTTCTGCTTTACCGAGAATGGTATCACGCAGATTGATAAAATAATCGCGGTAATCTCCGTTTTCGCTTTCCACCACGCTGTTAATTTTCACACCGTTATATTCCGTGATAAGTTTTCCCCAAATGCTTTCGGGTTCTTTTCCCCAATCGGGCGTGTTGGGAATCATCCCTTTGTTCAAATTCTCTTCCTGCACATCCAAGCCATATTTTACATACGAACCTTTTGTGCCGTGAATTTGAAAAGTCGGACCGGGGATTTTAGCCAGCATCGATGATTTCAAGGTAACAGTTAGAGTAGGGTAGTGCAGCCTTACATCAAAGCAATCGTCGGCTTTTGCCCACGGTCGTTGTGATTTTATTTGTGCTGTTACCGCTGTTGGCAAGCCGAAAAGATGCAACGCTTGATCAATCAGGTGTGAACCTAAATCGTAGAAAATTCCGGAACCGGGCAACGGCTTTTCACGCCAATAACCGGTAGCTCGCGGTTCAGGACGGTAACGGTCAAAATGCGTTTCATAATCCACAATTTCACCCAACAATCCGCTTGCAAGGATTTTCTTAACGGTTTTCGTGTCGCTTACGAAGCGGCGGTTATGGTAAGCTGTTACTATTTTTCCCTGTTTCTTACCCAGTTCAATTAATTCATCCGCTTCGGAAGAAGTGTTGGTAAATGGTTTTTCAACCACCACGTGCTTTCCTGCTAAAAGAGCTTGTTTTGCTTGACTGAAATGCACCGTATTGGGTGAAGTAACAATCACCAAGTCAATTTTTGGGTCGTTGATAATCTCATCTGCACCCGGCACAACTAGCGTATTCGGATACCGTTGATGGATAAGTTTTATCTTTTCTGGATCTGAAGTACTTATTTTAGTCAATTCAAACCCATCCACCACATCAATAAAAGGTGCGTGAAATACTCTTCCTGATAAGCCATAGCCGATAATACCTGTACGAATCATAATTACAATTTTTAAACTTAACTCTACAAACTTACATAAAAAATTCAATCATAGTTCAATATCATGGCAGAGAATATTTCTGATTATGCTATTCAGATGAATAAAATATAAAGATATCGAAATTTTATAACTTAACTGAATGCCCTAAAAATGTACTTTTCGGTCAATCAGATGAGTTCTTTTCAAGTAAAAATTAAATAAATTTCCAAGATTAATAACATCGATTTTTAAAATATAAAAAAATATTTACGCAATTGAGTTAAAAATCGTATTTTTGCTTTGTCTTGACACAAGCTATGACTATGACACAAGATGAAAAATACATGGCTCGTTGCCTTTCTCTTGCTGAGTTAGGCAGAAACTTTGTTGCACCCAATCCAATGGTTGGTGCCATAATAGTTCATAATGACACGATAATCGGTGAAGGTTGGCATCAACAATATGGAGAAACTCATGCAGAACGAAATGCTATTTACTCGGTAGAAAATCAATCGATTCTATCCGAGTCTACTTTATATGTGAACTTGGAACCTTGTGCGCACTTTGGAAATACTCCACCCTGTGCTGACCTAATTATTACAAAGAAAATAAAACGTGTAGTCATCGGTTGTTTGGACCCGAATCCGAAAGTGTCAGGCAAAGGAGTTGCGTTAATGCGTGATGCAGGTATTTGCGTAAAGGTTGGCGTGCTTGAAAATGAATCACGAGAATTGAATAAGCGTTTTATCATTTTGCAGGAAAAGAAACGACCGTTTGTTTTGCTTAAATGGGCACAAACTGCTGACGGCTTTATAGATTACTTAAGAACTGAAAATTTATCGAAAGCACTTCGCATTTCGAATGATATAACCACCCGGTTTACTCATAAAATGCGTGCCGAAAATATGGGAATTATGGTTGGTACAAATACGATTCTACTTGACAATCCTTTGCTTACAGTCCGTTATTGGTGTGGAAAAAATCCGACACGAATAACTTTCGATAAAAGTGGAAAAATTCCTGCAGATGTATTGATTAAAAATGGGGAATCAAAAACAATTATATTTAGCAATGAATTACGTGAATCTTCAAAGAATGTGAAATATATTTTTTTAGAGAATACGGAAAATAATTTGCAATTTGTCTTAAATGAACTTGGAAAACGAAATATTCATTCCATATTAGTAGAAGGAGGCGCTAAATTGCTGAATAGTTTTATTCGCCTTGGTCTGTGGGATGAAGCCCAAGTGGAAACATCAACACAAATATTAAATAATGGGGTTAAATCACCTGTAATACAGGATATTTGTTATTGCTCAGAGCAGATAATAGAAGGACATTCGTGTAAGCATATTACAAGAACAGTTTTAGGAAGTAGATAAGACTTTTGTCATTGTTTTTTAGTAAATTTTTGCCAAAAATGATGATTAATTTTTAGAATTTAACCCACAATAACCAAACAATTAACCACTTAACTAATCAGAATGCACGATATTTTACGAATTATACTGTATGCTTTTTATATTTATATAATTCTATCAACCATTTCCGTTATTTTGCTTGAAAATCGGAATCCACATAAGTCAATTTCATGGTTGGTGGTATTGATTTTTATTCCGTTTGTTGGACTTTTCCTGTATCTAATTTTCGGGCAGGACTATCGAAAACGGAAGATAATTTCACAAAAAAGTATTCAGCGTATTAATATGCGCCCTTGTGCGGCTATAGACCTTAAAGAGTTGGATGATAGTGGTATAGATGTCGATTTTTTAAAGTTGATTTACATGCTGAAAGCAAACAGCGAAGCCGATGCGTACACGCATAACAAAATTGATGTTTTTGCCGTAGGCGAGAATATTTTTGACTCTATTTTTGAAGCCATCCGCAATGCAAAAAACCATATTCATATCGAGTTTTTTATCTTTGAAGACGATAAAATATCGAATGAACTACGTAAATTATTGATTCAGAAAAGTAAAGAAGGAGTACGTGTAAGGATGATTTACGACTATATCGGCAGTTACAAATTATCAAAAAATTACCTTCGTTCACTTCGTACAGCAGGTGTGCACGCCAAACCTTTTTTACCGTTAAGACTACGTGTGAGAAGGAGCAAAATTAATTATCGAAACCACCGAAAGCTGATTGTAATTGACGGAGTTGTTGGGTTTACGGGCGGAATTAACATAGCCGACCGATATCTCTATGGAAGCTCACTTGGCAAATGGCGTGACACCGTAGTCCGCATAGAAGGAGCGGGGGTTCACGGCATTCAAAAGTTATTTTTAATCGATTGGTTTTTTGTTGAAAGGAAGTTGATTACAGATGAAAAATATTTTCCTACACCTATCAAGTTTAGTAAAAATATCATTCAAACCGTTTCTTCCGGACCTGATACCGACTGGCAAGCCATTATGCAAGGAATTTGCAACGCTATAATGGCTGCAAACCACTACGTATACATTCATACGCCCTATTTTATGCCTAACGAACTGGTAAATGGTTGTATTCAAATGGCTGCACTAAGTGGTACGGAGATAAGGCTAATGATTCCTGAGAAATCAGATTCTCGTCTGTCAGACTTGAGCGCATCTAGCTACCTTGGTGATGTACTGGAAGCCGGTGTGCGTGTTTTCAAGTATCAAGCGGGAATGATGCACAGCAAGGCAATTGTGATAGATGATTTTGTGTCAATCGTCGGCTCTTCCAATATTGATGAGCGGAGCTTTACGTTACATTTTGAAGTAAACGCATTTATTTACGATGAAAAAACGGCGTTACATCTTAAAAGACTTTTCATTGATGATATGGTCCATTGTAAAGAACTAACTCTCGAAGAATGGAACAATCGGCAACGGAGACAAAAAATGAAAGAGTCGTTTGCAAGGCTTTTCAGTCCGTTAATGTAGTGAACATTTTTATTTTTCGAATAGAAAAACAAAAACTCCGACAGAGTGTTGAACTTTGTCGGAGTTTTTCGGGACAATTAAACGACTGATTTATAACAAGCTCCACGAAGCAGTTAATCCTGCCATCACAATTGAAACCATACTCATCAATTTAATCAGAATATTAAGCGACGGACCGGATGTATCCTTGAAAGGGTCTCCTACGGTGTCGCCTACCACACAAGCTTTGTGGCTTTCGGAACCTTTCCCCCCAAAGTGTCCATCTTCTACATATTTTTTGGCGTTATCCCAAGCTCCACCTGCATTTGCCATAAATATTGCAAGCACAAATCCGGAGCCTAATCCACCAATCAGAAGTCCCATTACACCAGAAACACCAAAAATTAATCCGGTCAAAATTGGTGCGATAATAGCCAAAATAGAAGGTAGAAGCATTTCTCGCTGGGCACCTTTAGTGGAGATTTCTACACATCGAGCATAATCAGGGATAGCTTCCCCTGTTAAGATCCCTTTGATTTCTTGGAATTGACGACGAACTTCATTAACCATTTGTTGGGCTGCACGACCCACGGCATTCATGGTTAATCCACAGAATAAAAATGCCATCATAGAGCCGATAAACACGCCTACCAGCACTTTAGGGTTCATTAAATTGATTTCATAATAATTCATAAAATCTACGAATGATGCCTTTGTAGTTTCAATAATATCACCATTCGCAAGTGTCAATGTCTTTTCACCGATTCGCACAAGACCAATTTTTATCTCTTCAATATACGATGCCAAAAGAGCCAATGCTGTCAAAGCCGCAGAACCAATAGCAAAACCTTTTCCGGTGGCTGCAGTAGTGTTTCCCAGTGCATCAAGTGCATCAGTACGTTTACGCACTTCGGGTTCAAGTCCTGCCATTTGTGCGTTTCCACCAGCGTTATCAGCAATGGGTCCGTAGGCATCTGTGGCAAGTGTAATTCCGAGCGTTGAAAGCATACCTACAGCCGCAATTCCGATTCCGTATAACCCTTTGCTTAGGTTTTCCGCCGAAATCATATTTTGAATGTCAAATCCGGTAGCGCTCAAAAATGCTATGACAATAGCAATGGCGATTGTCAGTACTGGAATGGCAGTAGAAAGCATACCTGTACCAATTCCTGATATGATTACCGTAGCCGGACCAGTTTCACCACTCTCAGCAATTTTTTGTGTCGGTTTGAATGAGTGAGAAGTATAGTATTCAGTCGATTGACCGATAATAATTCCTGCAATCAATCCTGTAATAACTGAAAATGAAAGTCCTATCCAGTTTGGAATTTGGAGTAAATACAAAATCACAAAAGTAGAGATAGCCGTCAAGAAAGCGCTTGTATTAACACCACGGTTAAGCGCTTTCATCAGTTTTTTCATATCGGCTTGCTCATCAGTTTTTACCAAGAAAATTCCTAAAATTGACAAGATAACGCCTGCCGCCGCAATAAGCATCGGAGCAAAAACGGCTTTTAATTGAATCTCGGGCTGTAAAAGAAAAGCTGAAGCGCCTAATGCAGCCGTTGCAAGGATTGAACCACAATAACTTTCATACAGGTCGGCACCCATTCCTGCCACGTCGCCTACGTTGTCACCTACATTATCAGCAATTGTTGCAGGGTTTCTCGGATCATCTTCCGGAATTCCGGCTTCCACTTTTCCAACCAGGTCTGCTCCCACATCGGCAGCTTTTGTATAAATTCCACCGCCTACACGAGCAAAAAGTGCTTGCGTGGAAGCACCCATTCCGAAGGTCAGCATCGTAGTGGTAATAACAATAAGTTTATGTCCCGGATCTGCATCGGCAATAAAATAATTCAACACCAAGAACCAAAGCGCAATATCAAGCAGAGCCAGTCCTACAACCACCAAACCCATGACAGCACCTGACCGGAATGCAATTTGAAGACCGTTGTTAAGTGATTTTGAAGCTGCATGTGCAGTACGTGCCGATGCGTAAGTGGCAGTTTTCATACCAAAAAATCCGGCTAATCCGGAGAAAAATCCACCTGTTAAAAAAGCAAACGGCACCCACGAATTTTGCAATCCAAAAAACGCCATCACCCCAAAAATTAATGCCAGTATGATGAATACTATTGCAACTACCTTGTACTGCTGTTTTAGATATGACATAGCACCTTCACGCACGTAAAGTGCAATCTGCTTCATAGTCGGAGTTCCTTCACTCTGTTTCATCATAGAGCGAAAAAAGTAATACGCAAATCCCAATGCCAAAATTGACGAAAAAGGAACTAAAAAGAAAAAAGAACTGTTTTCCATATTTATTAATTTATTGTTAATTAGTTAATTAATTTAATTCACGATATAAGATTTTTCACCCGCTGTAAAAGCGTTGGGTGTGAGTAATTCACAAAAACATAAGTCGGATGCGGGGTAAGATTTGAAAGAGCCTGAGATGTGATTTTTTT
Source organism: Bacteroidales bacterium (assembly GCA_012518275.1). GTDB lineage: Bacteria > Bacteroidota > Bacteroidia > Bacteroidales > Paludibacteraceae > UPXZ01. The sequence goes on along the minus strand of JAAYSS010000009.1, from coordinate 1,906 downwards.
CAAGGAAGAAATCAAATCTTTTGCTAATCCACTTGTTTTTACAAAATTATCGGCTTGATATTCAAATTTCCTTGAAAGAATATTCATCAAAAGTCCCAAAATCATCGAAATTGGCGAATACAATATTCCAAACGCCAAAAGATTTAGATGAAAATTTGCTTGTGTACCGCCCAGTGCTTGCGCGAGCACATCACTTTTTAGAAAAATTCCTAACAAAAAGAATATCAGTAAATTATAGGGTAGTGCAATTACCATATTTTTCAACATATGTTTGTATTTGTTATGTCCGATTTCATGAGCTAAAACTGCAACTATTTCATCAGTAGTAAGTTCATCCATCAAAGTGTCATACAAAACAATACGTTTCTTCTTTCCCAAACCAGTAAAATACGCATTTGATTTGGTAGAGCGTTTTGAGCCGTCAATCACATAGATATTCTTCAAACTAAAATCGGCTTTTGTGCTAAACTTTTCGATAGCATCACGCAATTCACCGGGTTCGAGCGGTGTTTGCTTGTTGAAAAGCGGAACGATTAATTCGGAATAAAACATACCCATGAACAGACCAAATGCCGAAACACACGCCCAAGCTATTAACCAAAAATATTTTGGATTTAAGTGATAAATCCACATGATAAGCGCTAAAATTCCACCGCCAATAATCAAAGTAAGTAAATACCCTTTTAGCTTGTCAAATACGAAAGTCTTTGGAGTTGTTTTGTTAAATCCAAACCGCTCTTCAATCACGAATGTGTCGTAAATTTCAAATGGAGTGGAAAGAATATCGTTAGCAATGAATAAGATAGCAAAAAATACGAGCGAAACCAAAATTGGACTTGCAAACCATTCATTTACAACAGAATCAAGCCATCCAAATCCACCAAAACCGAACATCAACATTATTATCAGAAAGCTGAAAGTAGTAGTAATCATCCCAAAACGGGAATTTACATTCAGATACATCTGCTGTTTTTTATATTTGGCTTCATCATAAATCCCTGAAAGTAGCTCAGGAATAGGTTGTTTTGACGAACGGATATTAAGATAAGCAAGAAAACGTTCAAAAATAAAATCAACAATTAATATTATGATAATAATTATAAAAACCGTTTTAGCCATATCAAAATATTGATTTTTTTAGATTAAATGTTACAAAGATATGTCTTTTCATAGAATTAAAACAGAATCTTGTGATAAATTTCACAGGAAGTATTAAATTTGTAAGCGAAATCAAAGAATCTTGCATAGCATATGGCGATGTATTTATGGACAATCCTGACGCTATCCATTTCGATGATTCTTCCGGACTGGTGGTTTTATCGTAAAATGAAGAAGCACGATTTTTATCGATGGTTTCGATGGTTGTCGTTAGTCCCTGTCGGATTGTTTATTATTACGTTTTTTTATATCAGATACGGCTTGCGTCATTCCGATGATTTCGTCCTTTCTGCTCGTATTTCATGGGTGTTTATTGCACTAACACTTATATATATTCCCAAAGTCATTTATATCTTTTTCTACTATGTCAATTGGCTGTACAACCGTATTTTCAATACCTATACATATATTTTTAGACAGATTGGATTTGCCTTGGGGATTCTGTTTGCTTCAATCATTACCTATGGGCTTATTGTCACTCGAGATGATTTTTATGTAAAAAAACAAACGACTTATATTCATGAACTTCCCAAAGGTTTTGACGGGTATAAAATAGCTCTGATTGCTGACTTGCATCTTGGTAATTGGAATAGAAAATTCAACATCATGGAACCAATTATTAAGCTAATCAACGAGCAAAATGTTGATATTATCGTGTTAGCAGGCGATTTAATTAACAATTATGGAGCTGAAACAGAAGGGTGGGAGCCTTATTTTCATAGGTTGAAGTCCAAATCTGGGTTAATGT
>JAAYSS010000008.1 GCA_012518275.1 Bacteroidales bacterium | reverse complement strand
TTTGTTCAATGCAGAAATTATTTCTTTGTCAAAATATAATTTTCTGCCATTTCACCTTCCACCATTGTTCCTGTTGAATCGGGAGTGAAAGCCAACTTTCCGTCAAGAATTCTGTAGTACGTTTTTTCGCCCGATGAAGGAGTAATCAACGTTACCAAACCATCTTCAACAGTGTACGTTCCGTTTTCATCATAAGCCGGTTCTTTTTCCAAATACTCTTGAGTTAAATCGTAAGTGGTGTCGTCATTAAGCGTAAGCACAATCTTAATTCCACTACAATCAGCGCAAGGAAGTGTTCCTTCGTACGTTCCATAATAACTTGCAGGAGCCGCTGCATCTTCTACTGCTACCACAGTCGTGTCAGCGTCTTGAGCATTGTTGTCTGTTTTTTTACCTGTGCAGCTTGTAATCACAAGGGCAATTGCAAGCATAGCCATTAAACTAAGTTTTTTCATAATTTTCTTTAATTTTAAATTAAATATATCTTTTAAGCCACAAAGGTAAGAAAAAGTTGTGGTATAACAGATGAAATGCCTTTATTTAAATAACCTTAATGAATATTTGCCACACACATCTCCCGTTCTTTCCCTTCACGCAGTACATCGATCTTGTGGATATATTTTTATTCCTCCCTTTGCTTTTTAGAACAAATCATTCCTCTTTCGTACGCACCATAACGTGCGAAAAGAACTCACTATTCCCTACTCACTAATCCCCAACCACCAACTCTCTCAAGTGCTTAATTTCTTCCGCCCACAGTTTCGGATTAGGCGTTTCCAGAATCAACGGCAAGTTATCAAAACGACTGTCATTCATAATAAACGAAAAAGTATCCATTCCCATAACCCCTTCTCCGAGGCTGTCGTGACGGTCCACACGGGTGGCAAGCTCTTTCTTGCTGTCGTTGATGTGCATCCCTTGCAGGTACTGAAACCCGATAATCTCATCAAATTGGCGAAACGTTTTATCAAACCCTTCCCGTGTACGAATTTCATAACCGGCTGCCAGCGTATGCGCCGTGTCCAAACACACCCCCACGCGTGATTTATCCTCCACCCGGTCAATGATTTGCGCAATCTCCTCAAACCGATGCCCGATGGCTGAACCTTGTCCTGCCGTATTTTCGATAACGGCAATAACACCACTCGTTTTCTCTAACGCAATGTTAATAGAAGTTGCAATCACGCTGATGCAGTCATCCACACTGATTTTATTTAAGTGTGCACCCGGATGAAAATTAAGTTTTTTCAGTCCGAGCTGCTCGCATCGCTGCATCTCCACCAAAAAAGCCTTACGTGACTTCTCAAGCCCGTCCGGTTTTGGACTCCCTAAGTTAATCAAATAACTATCGTGGGGCAAAATATGCTCCGGCAAAAAGCCATATTCCTCACACCGCTGTTTGAAAGACTCTATACTTTTTTCAGTTAGCGGGGGAGCTACCCACTGTTTTTGATTTTTCGTAAAAAGAGCAAAAGCATTCGCCCCGATTTTATGCGCATTAAGCGGTGCATTTTCCACTCCGCCAGCTGCACTTACGTGTGCACCAATGTATTTCATTGCTGTGATTTTTTTGAAAATTAATAATTTGA
>JAAYSS010000091.1 GCA_012518275.1 Bacteroidales bacterium | reverse complement strand
TCATTCAATGAAACGGTAAAAAAAATATTCACCAATACCAAGGCATTCTCAAACGGATTCCATGTGCTTGTAGCACTGCTCGAAACTCGTGTAGAATACGATGCAGACGTGATTGAGGATACTACCGATTTGATAACCAATCTTAGTAAGACCATGGATGCTTTTGCTGCACCGGATGAAGATGTGTTAATCCGTATCAAGGACCTTCAGGAAAAAGTGATGATAATTCGTCAAACAGTCATTGACAAACAGCGAATAGTTTCTAATATGCTTAAAAGCAGGCTGTTCCCGAAAGAGCTTCTGCCTCGCCTAACAATGGTTATAAAGGACATTAACTCGCTTTTTGAATACATCCGATTTGGATTTGAAAGACTTGAGTATTTGCAAGACACATTCCTAGGTATGGTTAATATTCAGCAAAATAAAATTACAAAAATCTTTACCGTAGTATCTGTTATTTTCTTGCCACCAACACTTATAGCCAGTATATACGGTATGAACTTTACAAATATGCCGGAACTCAACTGGCCGTTAGGCTATCCATTCGCTATTTTGCTGATGATTCTGTTCTCTGGAGCAGTTCTTTTGTTTTTCAAGAAAAAGAATTGGTTGTGAGTGATAGGTTAACTTGTTGATTTTCATACTGTTTTGTTGCTTTTGCTGACCTTTGTTTTGGAAGAATGATTTTTTATCTTCAAAAATAAAACATTTTGGCATAAAAAACGGCTGTTTTTGTGCATTTGTAAAGTCGAAAAAATCTTCGACTAAATAATCTTAATTTATTAAAAAAAACGATATTACAAGAATATTTCTTTGTAACTTCGAAAAAATATTCGATGCGATATTGCATCTACATACTAACTTGAGTTTTATCATGAAGAAATTTTATTTTCTATTCATTGCTTTTCTACTTGCTCTGCCTTCATTTGCTCAGCAGAATATTTCTGGTGTAGTAATATCGTCAGAAGATAATGAACCGATTATCGGGGCTTCTGTGATGATTAAAGGAACAAGTCGAGGCGTATCAACTAACCTAGATGGACAATTTACAATTCAGGCGCAAGGGAATCAAACGTTGGTAATTTCTTACGTAGGGATGGAGTCCAAAGAAGTGCCAATAAATAATCGAACTACAATTAATGTTACGCTTGATCCTCGTGCTGAGGTGTTGGAAGAAGTGGTGGTTACTGCTATGGGTATTCAAACTGAAAAGAAAAAACTGAACTTTGCTGTTCAGAGTGTTGATGGAGAGTCGCTCACCGATGGTAAATCGCAGAACTTCGTAAATGCTTTGCAAGGAAAAATTTCAGGACTTAGTGTTACAACCTCCAGTGGTTCACCCAATGCGGGAACACAAATCCTAATCCGAGGTATTTCATCCATTAATAATGCGCAGAACAACGAGCCGTTGTTTGTGATGGACGGTATTCCATTGGCCGGAAGGGGAAGTGCAGCTGCTGACATTAACCCTAACGACATTGAGAACGTGACTATCTTGAAGGGGGCTGCAGCTTCAGCGCTTTATGGACAAGATGCTGCCAACGGCGTGGTAATGATAACTACGAAACAAGGCAAGGTAGGGACAGTAAGCGTGAATGCCAGTGCGAGCTTCCAGTATGATGTGCCTACGCGACTTAGACAAATTCAAACTACTTACGGTCCGGGTGCTCAAGGTTTTTACAAAGAAAAAACCATGGGAGGGTGGGGACCGTTGCTATCAGATAACGTTGAAAGATTTGACAATGTAGGTAACTTTTTGAACAATGGTTTTTTCCAGAAATATGATGTAAGCCTAAACGGCGGCAGCGAAAAATTTCAAGCTTACGCATCTGCTAATTATTCAAAAAACAACGGAATTGTACCTAATGACTATCTGAACAGGATGGGACTTCTTCTGAAAGGTACTTATCAGCCTTTCGAATCGTTGTCTGTTACAATGTCAGCCAACATTAATGAGAGAACATCACGTGGTTTTGGAGCTACGAGCATGTCGTCAGTTTATTATTGGCCCATTACGGATGATATTACAAACTATGAGGAGGAAAACGGATACCCTCGTTACTTGTATTACAACGATGCTTTGAAGTACGCATCACCGATGAGTCCTCTCTATTCCCGATACAACGATGCCAGTAAAAACAGAAGTACAAGAAATATTCTCAACGGTTCAATCAATTTTAAACCGATAAAAAATTTAGAAATTATAGGTCGTGTAAGTTTTGATAGTAGCCACTCGAATTATGATGGCTATAACGTGCCTCGTTGGGATGATATGGTGGTGTTGCGTAATTTTATGGAGCCATTCGACAAGTATTTTAAATTTACTCCTTCTTGCAAACATATTGAGCCTGGCACACC